>CALFYQ010000444.1 GCA_937952085.1 uncultured Paracoccaceae bacterium
TGACACCTGTCGGCAAACCCTCCGAGACGGGAAATCTTCCGAACTCAGCGCGTTAACCCCGCAGCAGCGCGGGGAGCGCATCGGCTCCCGGTCGGTTCGGATGTTGAGACGTCGGCATGCGCCTCGCCTTCTTCCATCCGGTCCGGGGCTGACTCGCCGATAAGCGGGCGCGTGTGCATGTCCGGCGTTGCGCCGGTCTTCCACGGGGCCGGGCCTTTGTCGCGGATTCGCGCGGAATCGGCGGAGCCCTGTTTCGTCGGCGGGTTCCTCTTTGACCGGGACCGCGCCGAACAGGCCGGCGCGTTCGTCGCCAGGATCGAAGCGCTCGAGATCAGCATCCCGCGCCATCCCGACCGCATGACCGTGGAGACCTGGTTTCTGCTCACCGCCACCGGCCGCACCCGCCTGCCGGATTGCACGTGTGCAGTCGAGGTCGCGCACCTAGCGCGGGACGCGCTGATCCGCCATGCCGGCGGCTCGAACGCGTGGACGCGTGCGGGCTTTCGGTGGGCGATTTCCTCTTCTGAGCCGGCGCTCAGGCGGCGCGGGCGCCGTCGAGGATCTCGGTGTGCTTGCCGAGCAGGCCTTTGAGATCGCAGCCCATCCGCCAGGCGACATCGGGCCGACCGAGCGCGGCGGCCGCCATCTCGTCCCGCCACCACCGGGGCGGCTGTTCGGTCGTATGGGCGTTCCGGCCGTCCGGCAGCGTCTTGATCGCCGGGAAGCAGGCGGCGACGACGAAGACGAATTTCCGCGCCCGGTCGAACATGTCGCGCAGCACCCAGGGCGCGTCGAAGGGCGCGAGATGTTCGACCACGTCGGTGGAGATGACGCCATCGCATGGTTCGTCCGGCAAGGTCGCGAACTCCGGCACGCCGGGGTCATAGCAGCGGACGCGGATCCTGGGCGCGCCGGGCAGCGCCCGCCAGGGGGAGTTCGCAGGCTCGCCCGGAATGCGGTCATAGCCCTCGGCCTTGCCGGAGCCGTAGTCCAGAATCGCGCGCGCGCCGGTCTTCGCCGCCATCTCCAGCACCCGGTCGAGATGGTGCTTGAGCCGGCCGCCGGGGAAGAAATTCTCCTCGTGCATGCGCTGGTAGAGGCCGATCAGCACGCCGAATTCCCGCGTCGGGCGCGCGCGCGTGAAGAGAAGGAAGCCTTCGCCATCCGCCAGCGCCTCGACGGCGCGCCAGCGGGCCGCCGCCGCGCCTTCGTTCGCCGCCGGCGCCGCCCCGCGCGGGATCGACCAGGGGTGGCCGCGGACCGGCGCTACGCCCGCCCAGGGCCGGCGCGTCAGGTCGACGAAGCCGCGCGCCCGGTCGAAGCGCGCCGCCGGGTCGGCGGTGAAGAGGAACGTGGCGTCGCAGTAGAGCGCGCGGCCGCCGTCGAGGCGCGCCGCCTCGGCCGCATAGCCGTCCCAGCCGGTCGCCCAGCCTTCGCGGCCGACGCCCTTAAGGTTCGAGAGGAGGCGGACGCGATAGCGGCGCGCCGGGTCCCGAACCGCCAGCAGGGAGCGGACGAGAACGCGCGTGGCGCGGACCATCGAAGGGTGGGTGCCGACGAAGATCTCGACGGGCTTCCGCCGGTCGCCTTCGGCGCCGGGCAGGTCGATCGCCTCCGGCGCCTCGGTCATCGCCTCGCCGAAGGGCGGCGAGAAGAGGCCCAGCCGAAGCCCGATCCGCCGAAGCGGCCGGGCGACCCGCGGGTCTGGCAGCATGAAGTCGTCCACGATGCGGCAGGTAGGAATCTGGTCCGGCATGGACAAGACCCCCGGCTTCGGCGCATGAAGCCGCCCGCGACGAAACCACGACGGACGGAGCCAGTGACCAACGCCGTTCTTCTCAGCGCCGGACAGGGCCGTCGGCTTGGAAAGCTGACTGAGGACCGTCCGAAGTGCACCGTGATGATCGGCGGCCGGTCGATCGTCGAATGGCAGGTGCGCGCGCTTCTCGCCAACGGGATCGACGAGATCTCTATCGTCACCGGCTTTCGCGCGCCGATGATCAGGGCCGCGCTCGACGCCGCCGCCCTGCCCGCGAAGATCGAGTATCTCTACAACCCGTTCTACGCGGTGGCGGACAATGTCGGCTCCTGCTGGATGGCGCGGGAGCGGATCGGCGCGGACACGATGCTGATCAACGGCGACACGCTGTTCTCGCCGGCGATCCTCGGCCACGTGCTGGCGACCGCCACGGCGCCGATCTCCGTCACCATCGACCGGAAAGAGGTCTACGACGCCGACGACATGAAGGTGCGGCTCGACGGCCCGCGCCTCGCCAACATCGGCAAGACGCTGGTGAAGCCGATCGACGGGGAATCGATCGGGATGCTGCGCTTTCTCGGCGAGGGCGGGCAGCTTTTCGCCGCCAAGCTGGAGGAGGTGCTGGCCGACCAGGCGGCGCTCTCGCTCTGGTATCTCTCGATCATCGACCGGATCGCCAAGACCGGTCAGGTCGGCTTCGTCGACATTTCCGGCCGCCCCTGGGCGGAGGTCGATTTCGCGCAGGACGTGGAGGCGGCCGCCGCGGCGGTGGCGAAGTTCGGGCTCTAAGGGCCGCCGCGCTTCGTTCCCGCTTCCGCCCGGGCGACCGGCCCGGGCCTCAGTCTCAACCTAGTCAGCCATCCACGACGTGATCGGCCCGCGCCGCGCGGCGGCGAAGGCCTGCGCGATCTGCGCGCCGTGGACGATCAGGCCGGTCGCGACCCAAAGCGCGACGATGTCGAAGCCGAGGCCGGGCGCGCCTAGGAGCGTCGCGACCGTCAGGATGAAAAGGTTCGGGTTCCGCCGCGCGGTGATCTTGCGGAAGAAGCTGTCGAACGGCCGCCAGACATGCATCTCGAGCCGGAACCGGGCGAGGAAGAGGCCCTCCATCAGCCGCTGCAACACATAGCCGGCCAGGATCACGGCGAGCGCGGGGCCGACTTCCCAGGGCGCCGCGCCGACGCCGACGCCCCAGGCCCACCACCAGAAGGGCGGATGGATGAGGTCGATGCCGTGATCCAGAACGTCGCCGATCTTCGAGGAGGTGAGGGTGGCGCGGGCGAGCTTGCCGTCCACCGTGTCGAGGAAGGTCATCACCCAGGCGACGGCGAGGCCAGGCAGGAACGCGCCGATCCAGAAGAGCCACATGGCGACGAAGACGAGGGCGAGGCTCGCCAGCGTCACCTGGTTCGGGCTGAACCCGAAGCGGACGCAGATGCGGACGGCGCGGAGCGCTGGCCAGGGCCAGACGTGCTTGGTCACGAAATCGGTGACGCCCTTGTAGGTGGCGTCGAAGATCTCCTGCTCGGCCGGGCCGGGATCGGCGCCGACGGCGCGGACCATCGGGTCCGCGCGTTTCCGGAGCTGCTTGTCGTAGCGGCCGGCGAGTTCGGCGCCGGTTTTCGCCCCGGCGGGAGCCGGCGCGCCGATTTCGCCCGCCCCCGGAAGGCGGAGCCCGGCGAGGCGGCCCGCATCGTCGCGGAGCGCGGTTCCGGGCGCGGCCCCGGCCAGCGCCTTCAGCACCGAGGCGCCGTAGACATGGCCGGCGGAGAGCAGGAGCGCGGCGCCCTCCGGCGCCTCGGCCGCGCCGATCCCCGCCTTCGGCAACTGGCGCGCAAGCCGCTCGCGCGGCGTGAGGCCGAAGACGCGCGGCGTGTCCGCCCCGGCGATGTAGGCGAGTGGGGTGTCGCTCATGGCCCGGCTCCTTATCGGAGCCCGGCGGCGGCGGGAAGGGGGCCTCAGGCTTCCGTTCCCCGAGGTCGAGGAAGGCGCCGTCTGCCCTTGGGCGAGCGCGGCCCGTGCCGGTCGCGCAGGCCGGGAGGAGACGGGGAGCGCCCGGGGGGCTCTATTTCAGGCGAAGCGGCAGGCCGGCGGCGACGAATTCGACGCGGGTCGCGGCGGCGGCGACGCGCTGGTTGAGCCGGCCCTGCTCGTCCCGGAAGGCGCGGGAGAGCGGCTCCATCGGCGCAAGGCCAAGGCCGATCTCGTTGGAGACTAGGATCACCGGCGCCTCGGCTCGCGCGAGCGCGGCGAGGAGGCCGGCGGTCTCCGCCTCCGGGCTCCGGCCCGCCTCCATCAGGTTGGAGAGCCAGAGCGTCAGGCAGTCGATCACCAGCGTGCGGCCCTCGGCGCGGGCGACGGCGCCGGCGAGGTCCAGCGGCGCCTCGATCAGCGCCCAGTCGCCCCCCCGCTCGGCGCGGTGGCGGGCGATGCGCGCCGCCATCTCCTCGTCGCGCGGCTCGGCGGTGGCGATGAAGGCGCGGGGCGGCGCGGCGAGGGCGAGGGCGCGGGCGGATTTGCCGCTGCGGGCGCCGCCGAGGATGAGGGTGATCTCAGGCATGGGCGAGCTCGATCGCCTCCGCATAGGGGACGGGCCGCGCGAATGCCGCCTCGAAGGAAAGTCCGGCGCGCATCATCAGCGCGGCGCGGATCGGCCCGGCATGGGTGACGATCCCGGCTCCGGCGGGGGCCTCCGCCAGCGCGGCGGCGACGCGGGCGTGAAGGCTGGCGAAGGTCTCGCCGCCGGGCGGGGCGCGGCGCCAGGGGTCCTCCGCCCAGTGGTCCGTCTCGTCCCGCGGCAGCGCGAACCAGCGCCGCCCCTCCCAGGCGCCGAAATCAAGCTCGACGAGGCGCGGCTCGATCGTGAGCGGCGCGCCTGATGCGGTGGCCAGCGCCTCGGCGAGGCGGCGGGCGCGGAAGGCGGGGCTGGAGACGACGACGGAAAGCGGCGGCGCGGCGGCGACGGCGGCCGCAATCTCCGCCTCGGCCGCGCGGGCGAGCCCGATGTCGAGCCGGCCATAGCAGAGGCCGGGCGGCGCATCGGGCGTCGGGTGCCGCCAGAGGATCATGGCGCCGCCCCGGCGAGGACGAGGAGCGCGGCGGTCGTCCCGATCTGCTCCGCGGCGCCGAGCACGTCCCCGGTATAGCCGCCGACCTTCCTCGCGGCGACGCGGAGAAGGAGCGCCGCAAGCGCGAGGGCGAGGGCGAGGCCGACGAGCCCGGCCCAGCCGGCGAGCGCGGCGGCGGTGAGCGCAGTGAGAAGCGCGACGGCAAGTTCCGCCACGCCGACCCCCCCCGCCTCCGCTGCGGCGCCTTCGGACCGGGCATAGCGCCCGCGGGCGAGGAGGAGGACCATCGCCGCGCGGCCGGCCGGCAGCGCCGCGATCAGCGCCAGCGCGCCGGCGGCGGGCGGCAGCGCGGCGAGGGCCGACCAGCGGAGCCCGATGACGAAGACGAGGGCGACCGCGCCGAAAGGGCCGATCCGGCTGTCCCGCATGATCTCCAGCGCCCGCTCCTTCGTGCGGCCGCCGAAAAGCCCGTCTGCCGCATCGGCGAGCCCGTCTTCGTGGAGGGCGCCGGTGACGAGGGCGACGAAGCCGAGGGCGAGGCCGGCGGCGGCGAAGGGCGGCAGGAGCGCGGAGGCGGCGAGCCAGATCCCGGCGGCGGGGAGGGCGACGAGGACGCCGACCAGCGGGAACCAGCGCGCGGCGCGGGCGAGGCGACTCGGCTCCCAGCCCGGATCGGGAACCGGCAGGCGGGTGAGAAACTCGACCGCCGAGAGGAGCCGGGCGGCCTCGCGCCTCATCCGCCGATCCCGAGATCGGAGAGGCTGGCCATCTCGTTCAGCATCGCCGCGGCGGCGGCGACCAGCGGCAGGGCGAGGAGCGCGCCCGTCCCCTCTCCGAGCCGGAGCCCGAGATCGAGGAGCGGCGGCTCCACCCCGCCCGGAGCGGCGAGGATCGCCTCGACGAGGCGGCGGTGGCCGGGCTCCGCGCCGAGATGGGAGAGGACGACATGGGGCGCAGCTTCCGGCCGCGCCCGCAGCGCGAGGAGCGCGGCGGCGGTGGCGATGAAGCCGTCGACGACCACGAGCCCGCCCGAAGCGGCGGCGCCGATCAGCGCCCCGGCCATCGCCGCGATCTCGAGCCCGCCGAACGCGGCGAGCGCCGCCTCCGGCGTCAGCGGGCCGCGCCGGCGCGCGGCGGCGGCGGCGAGAATTTCTCCCTTCCGCGCAAGGCCTTCCGGGCTCTGCCCCGCGCCCGGCCCGACGAGATCGGACAGCGGAAGTCCCGTGACGGCGGCGCCGAGCAGCGCGGCGGAGGAGGTGTTGCCGATGCCCATCTCGCCGAGAAGGACGATCGGGAAGCCCTCGGCGACGGCGCGCGCCGCCTCCGAAGCGCCGAATTCGAGCGCGGCGGAGACCTCCCCTTGCGTCAGCGCATCCTCCCGGAGGGCGTTGCGGGAGCCTTTCGGGAGGCCGCCGCGGCGGAGCAGCGGATGCTCCGGCAGATCCCCCGCCACGCCGCAATCGAGCACGACGAGATCGGCCCCGGCGGCCCGGGCGAAGGCGTTCGCCGCGGCGCCGCCTTGAAGAAAATTCCGCACCATCAGCGCGGTGACGTCCTGCGGCCAGGCGGAGACGCCTTCGGCGACGAGGCCGTGATCCGCGGCGCAGAGGAGGAGCCGGGCGCGCGCCACGGGCCGCTCGACGCCCTGCGCGACGGCGAGACGAAGCGCCAGCGCCTCGATCCGGCCGAGCGAGCCGGGCGGTTTCGTAAGGCCGTCGACCCGCGACTGCACCCGTGCGGCAAGCGCGGAATCGAGCGATGGAATGGTTCGCTGGGGGAGCATTTCGCCTCTGTCTGAGCCCGGCGGTTTGTGGCGGGTTTTCGTGGGCGGGGAAAGGCCCGCCCGGTCAGTCGGAGGGCGGCGCGCCGCCTTCGACCGTGCGGCGCGCGATGAAGGCGTCGAGGGCTTCGAGGCGATCCTCCCCGACCCCTTCCGGGCGAAAGGCTTCGAGCCGCGCGCGCCAGATCTCGGTGGCGCGGGCGGCGGCGTCCGGCGCGCCGGAATCGGTCCATTGGCCGAAGTTCCGCGTGTCGGAGACGAGCGGCGCGTGAAAGGCGTCGCGGTAGCGAGCCATGGTATGGGCGGCGGCGAAGAAATGGCCGCCGGGGGCGACCTCGGCGATGGCGTCGAGGCCGATCTCCTCCGGCCCGGCGCCAAGCGGCGCGCAAAGCTCGGCGAAGCCTTCGAGCATTTCGGCGTCGAGGATCAGCTTTTCATAGGAATGGGTGAGGCCGCCTTCGAGCCAGCCCGCGGCATGGACGATGAGCGACGCGCCGCCGAGCGCCGCGGCCCAGAGGGAAGCGGACGTTTCCGCCGCGCCCTGCGCGTCCGGCGCGTTCGAGGCCGTTCCGACCGAGCCGCGCCAGGGGAGCCCGATCCGCCGCGCAAGCTGGCCGGAGGCGAGCGACGCCTTCAGATGCTCGGGCGTGCCGAAGGCCGGGGCGCCGGAGCGCATGTCGACATTGGAGGCGAAGGCCCCGTAGAGGACGGGCGCGCCCGGCCGCGCGAGTTGGGCCAGCGCGATCCCGGCCAGCGCCTCGGCGTGCTGGAGCGTCAGCGCGCCGGCGACGGTGACGGGCGCCATCGCCCCCATAAGGCAGAAGG
>CALFYQ010000445.1 GCA_937952085.1 uncultured Paracoccaceae bacterium
TGTCAGCTTCCCAAGCTGAACGCGCGGGTTCGATTCCCGCTACCCGCTCCAGCCCTCAAGCCGCGTCGTGGAATATCAGGCCGAGCGTCATGCGCTCGCCTTCCGTCACGCGGCTGACGCCGTGGCGCATGGCGACGCGGTGGACGCCGCGGGCGCCCTGACGAGGCCGTTCGTTCACGGCGAAGGCGAGTGCATGACCACGAAGGAGCGGCGGGGTTTCGGCGCGGCTCTGCATTCGCGGGCGCTGCTCGACGGTGACGAAGGCGCCGCCGGAGAAGGCGGCCGGGTCCGAGAGAAGGATCACCACCTGGATCGGGAAGACGAGCGGGCCGTAAAGATCCCGGTGGAGGCAGTTGTAGTCGCCGGCGCGGTAGCGGAGGAGGAGCGGCGTCGGCTTGCCCTGCCCCGCCGCGCGGCATTCCTCGCGAAAGGCCGCCAGCGTCTCGGGGAAGCGGCGGCCGGTTCCCAGCATCGCCTCCCAGCGGTTCGCCACGGGCGCGAGGCGCTCATAGAGGGCGGCGCGCGGCGCGGCGATTTCGGGCGGAAGAGGATCGGCGAAGTACTTGTATTCGCCGGAGCCGAAGCCGTGCCGGGCCATGACGATGCGGCTGCGAAAGGGCGCATCCTCGTCATAGAGCGCCATCAGCCGGGCGCAGGCCGCATCCTCGAGAACGCGGCCGAAATCGGCCGCGCCATGCGCCGTCAGCTCATCGAAGAGATCGTCCATCCCGCCCTCCCGGCTCGTTCCGGGAGGGGCTTACGGCGATGGGCGGAGGGCGCCCACCCGGTTCCTGCGGCTCAGGCCGGGTCGCCGAGCTTGGCGAGATCGACATGCGCGCCGGTCCAGGCCTCGCCGGCGGCCATCAGGCAGGTCAGCCCGTCGGTGCGCGTCATCAGGATCGTCCAGGTGCCGGACTGGGGCGATGCCCAGATCTCGATCACCGCATTCTCGCCGGAAAGGCCGGCGCCGGTCACGGCCTCGCCGTGCTTGTCGCGAAGCAGTTTCACCACGTCTTCCCGCGCGCCGCACTGTGGGGCGCCCTCAGCGAAGGCCGGCGGGGCCACGGCGGCGAGGCCGAAGACGAAGGCGGCGGACATGAGGCGCTTGAACATCGGTCGTCTCCATCGCGCGGACGACTTCAGGGTCGGCGAGCGGCCCGCGCCTCCCGCCCCTTCGGGGCCGATCCCCGAGGCGCCTTCCCGATCTGCATGAATGGGATGTGGGCGGGGCGCCGGCCGGCCGCGAGTCTGGAAATGCACATGGAATCGCGTGGCCGGAGTGCAGCGGAACTGTCATGATCCGCTGCTAGGCGGCGGCGAGAGGCGCGCCCCGCGCCCGTTCCGCAAACCGAGGGACCCATGATGCGAACCCTTCTCTCCGCCGCTCTGGCCGCCGCGCTGATCGCCCCCGCGGCGCTGGCCGACATCTCCGGCAAACTCGTCCTTTACACCTCGCAGCCGAACGCCGACGCGCAGGCGACCGTCGACGCCTTCCGCGCCAGGCACCCCGGGGTGGAGGTGGAGTGGTTCCGCGACGGGACGACGAAGGTGATGGCGAAGCTCGCGGCCGAGTTCGAGGCGGGCGCGCCGCAGCCGGACCTGCTGCTCATCGCCGATTCCGTCACCATGGAGGGGCTGAAGCGGGAAGGCCGGCTGTTGGCCCATACGGGCGCCGACGTCTCGGCCTATGAGCCGGGCGTGATGGACAGGGAGAAGTTCTGGTTCTCCACCAAGCTCATCACCACCGGCATCGTCTACAACGCCGCGGCGCCGATGAAGCCGGCTTCCTGGCTCGACCTCGAGAAGCCGGAGGCGAAGGGTTCGATCATCCTGCCCTCGCCCCTCACTTCGGGCGCCGCGACGATCCACATGGTCTCGATCGCCGGGACGGAGGGGCTCGGCTGGGACTATTACGCCAGGCTCGCCGAGCAGGGCGCGCTCGCCGAGGGCGGCAATGGCGGCGTTTACAAGGCGGTCGCGGGCGGCGACAAGCTTTATGGCTTCGTCGTCGATTTCCTCGCGATCCGCGGCAAGGCGGATGGCGCGCCGGTCGAGTTCGTGTTCCCGAAGGAGGGCGTCTCGGCGGTGACGGAGCCGGTGGCGATCCTCTCGACGGCGAAGAACCCCGAGGCGGCGAAGGCCTTCGTCGATTTCCTGATCTCCAAGGAGGGGCAGGAGCTCGCCGCCTCGCAGGGCTATCTGCCGGCGCATCCCGAGGTGTCGCCGCCGGCCGGCTTTCCGCCGCGATCGGAGATCAGGCTGATGGGCTTCGATCCGGCGGCGGCGCTGGCCGGGGATGCCGAGAACAAGCTTCGCTTCCAGGAGATGTTCGGCGGCTGAGATGCGCCGGCGGCTTTCGGGCGCCGGCGAGGGGGCGACCCTCGCCGGCCTCGTCCTGATCGTCTCGCTCCTTTGCGGCCTGCCGCTTCTCCTGCTCTTCCTGACCGGGGTGCGGGGGCCCGACGGGCTTTCGCTCGGGCCGCTGGCGGAGGCGCTCGGGAGCGGTTCGGTCCGCCGCGCGCTCTGGCGCTCGGTGGAGAGCGCGGGGCTTTCGGCGCTCATCGCGACGGCGGTCGGCGGGGCGCTGGCGCTTCTCCTCGGGCTGACGGACCTGAGGCGAAAGGCGGTCTTCGCCTTTCTCCTCCTCCTCCCGATGATGATTCCGCCGCATGTGACGGCCATCGCCTGGCTTCAGGCGCTCGGCCCGTCCTCGCCGCCGCTTCTGGCGCTCGGCCTCGCGCCGCCGCCCGGCTCGCCGAACCCGATGCATTCGGCGGCGGGGCTGGTCGCGCTTCTGGCCGCGCAGCACGCGCCGCTCGCCTTCCTCGTGATCCGCGCGGCGGTCCGCGCCCTCCCACGGGAAATGGCGGAGGCGGCGCGGATCGCCGGGGCCGGGCCGGGGCGCCTGCTCCGCCGCATCGCGCTGCCGCTTCTCGCGCCTGCGCTCATCGCCGCGCTGGCGCTCGCCTTCGCCGCGGCGCTCGGCAATTTCGGAATCAATGCGCTGATCGGGATTCCGGCGCGCTACGAGACGCTGCCCGTGCTGATCTGGAAACGGCTGGTCAGTTTCGGGCCCGGGATGCTCGGCCGCGCCGCGGTGATCGCGCTCATCCTCGCGCTCGTCGCCTGTGCGGCGCTGGCGGCGGAACGGTTGGCGTCGCGGCGGTTCGCGGCGCGGCTCCAGGGGCCGCCGCAGCCGCCCCTCGCCCTTGCGCTCGGGCGCTGGCGCGGGCCGGCGGAGGTGGCGCTCTGGTTCTATGTCGGCGCGACGCTGCTCTTGCCGCTTGCGGCGCTGATCGGAGCCGCGCTCTCGCCGACCTATGGCGCGCCGCTGACCGCAGAGACGATCACCTTGCGGCATTTCGCCGAAGTGCTGTGGCGGCAGGAGGCGACGGCGCGCGCCTTCCTGAATTCGAGCCTTGCGGCCGGGGCGGCGGCGGCGCTGATCGCGGCGCTTTCGATCGGGCTCGCGCATTTCCTGATCCGCGGCGGCCCGGTCGCGAGGCGGCTCGCCGGCGGCGCGGCGGCGCAGGCGGAGGCGGCCTATGCGGTTCCCGGCATCGTCGTCTCCATCGCCTTCATCCTCGTCTTCCTGAAGCCGCTGCCGCTGGTCGGCGTCGGCCTCTACAACACGCTGGCGATCATCCTGCTGGCCTATGTGGCGGCCTTCTTCGCCATCGGGCTGAAGCCCGCCGCGGCGGCGCTCTCGCAGCTCGACCCGACGCTCGACGATGCGGCGCGCGTGGCGGGCGCCGGGTTCCTCCGCCGGCTCGTGCGGATCGCGGCGCCGCTCGCCGCGCCGGCGGCGGCTTCGGGCGCGCTCCTCGTCTTCCTCACGGCCTATAACGAGGTGACGGTTTCGGCGCTCCTCTGGTCGAGCGGGAACGAGACCATCGGCACGACGATCTTCAACTACGAGGATGGCGGCTACACGACCGAGGCGGCGGCGATGTCGGTCGTCACGGTCGCGGCGACGGCGGCGCTGATGATCGCGCTCGACCGAGTCGGGCGCCGGCTGCCGGCCGGGATCGTGCCGTGGAGATAGGGCTCAGGCCGGCAGCACCCAGCCGCCGCGGACCAGGAGGCGCAGCTCGTCGCCGATCTCGGGGCGCGCCGGCAGCGTGACGGGCGCCGGCTCCGCGCCGCCGCCGAGCGCCACGGTCGCCTCCCAGTGCCCGCCGCGATAGGCGCGCGAGAGGATGCGGGCGGGAAACCCCTCCGGCGCCGGCGCAAGGTCCTCCGGCCGGATCAGGACCCGGGCCGCGCCGACGTCCGCGCCCGCGGCGCAGGTCGCGGCGAAAGACCGCCCGCCGACCGAAACCGAGGCCGCGCCGCCCGCGGCCGCCTCCACGACGCAGGAAAGAATCGCGCCGCGGCCGATGAAGCGCGCCACCGCCTCGCTGACCGGGCGGGCGTAGACTTCCTCCGGCGGGCCGGATTGCAGGATGCGCCCCTCGCCCATCACCGCGATGAGATCGGCCAGGGCCATCGCCTCGCGCTGGTCATGGGTGATGTAGAGCGTCGTCGCGCCGCTTTTCCGGTGGAAGGCGGATAGCTCTTCCTCCATCGCCGCGCGGAGGTGCGGGTCGAGATTGGCGAGGGGCTCGTCCATCAGGATCGTCTTCGCGCCCTGCGCGAGGCAGCGGGCGAGCGCCACCCGCTGCCGCTGGCCGCCGGAAAGCTCGGCCGGTTTCCGCTCCGCGAAGGGTGTGAGCGCGACGGTTTCGAGATGGGCGAGCGCCGCCTCCCGCGCCGCCGCCCTGCCCTCGCCCGCCGTCTCGATCGGGAAGGCGACGTTGCCCGCAGCCGTCATGTGCGGCCAGAGCGCGTAGGACTGGAAGACGACGCCGACATTCCGCGCCTCAGGCGCGAGGTGCAGGCCGGGGCCCGTCACCTCCCGCCCGCCGAGCGCGATCCGCCCTGCATCGGCCCGCTCCAGCCCGGCGACGAGGCGCAAAAGCGTGGACTTCCCGCAGCCCGACGGCCCGACGACGACAGTGAAAGCGCCCTCGGGCGCCGAGAGCGTCACGCCGTCGACCGCGGTGGCCGCGCCGAAGCGCTTGGTTATGGTCTCGATCTCGATGCTCATCCGGCCCCGCGCCTCGCCCGATAGCCTCGCCTCGTGACGGTTCCGCGACAAGCGTGATCGCATCCATCACAAAGTTCGGGTGGCGCGGCGGCGCGGGAGAAGCGAGGAGAGGCGCATGAACACGCCGATCCCCCTCCGCGCCTGGGCCGATCTCGGCCTTCTCGCCCTCTTCTGGGGCGCGATCTTCCTCTTCATCGCGCTCGGTCTCCGGGAGATGACGCCGTTCTGGCTCGTCGTCTGGCGGGTGATTCCGGCGGCGCTCCTTCTCTGGCTCTACGTTCTCTGGCGCGGCCTGCCGGTCCCCCGCGCGCCGGGGGCCTGGGGCGCCTTCCTCGTGATGGGCGCGCTCAACAACGCGCTGCCCTTCACGCTCATCACCTGGGGGCAGAAATCGGTCGAGAGCGGGCTCGCCTCGATCCTGAACGGCTCTACCGCCTTCTTCGGCATCCTTGTCGCGGCTGTGCTCCTCTCGGATGAGCGGATCACCGGGCGTCGGCTCGTCGGCGTTCTCTTCGGCATGTCGGGCGTCGCCGTCATCGTCGGGCCGGAG
>CALFYQ010000446.1 GCA_937952085.1 uncultured Paracoccaceae bacterium
CCCCTCGGGCGGCGGGGGCGGCCCGCGCGCCGCGCTGGCGACCGCCGTCTCCGCGCCGGCGCCGGCCCCCGCGAGCGCGCCGCGGGCGCAGGCCGCCGCCGCGCTCGCCGCCTTCCCGAGCTTCGTCGAGGTGCTGGCGATGATCCGGGCCAGGGACATCCGGCTTCTCGCCGACGTGGAGGATTTCCTCCGCCTCACCCGCTATCAGCCGGGTATCGTCGAGTTCTCGCCCGCGCCCGGCGCTCCTGCCGAACTGGCGCAGACGTTGCAGCGCCGGCTCAGCGACTGGACCGGCGCGCGCTGGATGGTGGCGCTTTCCGACGCGCCCGCCGCTCCGACGGCGCGGGAGACGCGCGAGGCGGAGACGCGCCGGCGCTTCGACGAGGCGGCGTCGCATCCGATGGTCGCCGCCGCGCTCGCCGCCTTTCCCGGCGCCCGCATCCTCGCGGTGCGCGAGCCGCCGCCGCCGGAATCGGAGCCGCCGCCCGCCGAGGAGGGCGACCCCGGCTGGGAGGACCCCGGAGACGACTGGTCGCCGGTCGACTCGCACTTCGAGTAGCGCCGCAAGGGAGGACGCATGTTCAAGGGTTTGGGCGACATGGGCAAGCTGATGGCCCAGGCGTCGCAGATGCAGCAGAAGATGATGGAGGCGCAGGAGGCGCTGGACCGGATCGAGGTGACCGGCGAGGCCGGCGCCGGGCTGGTCAAGGCCACCGCCACGGCGAAGGGCAAGCTTCGCGCCCTTTCGATCGACCCCGCGCTCTTCAAGCCGGAGGACCGGGAGGTGGTCGAAGACCTCATCGTCGCCGCGGTCCAGGACGCGCAGGAAAAGGCGCAGGCCCGCGCCGCCGAGGAAATGTCGAAGCTCACCGAGGGCTTGCCGCTGCCGCCGGGGATGAAGCTCCCCTTCGGCTGAGCGCCGCGCATCTCCTTCGCGCGAATCAAGTAATCGTGCTACCCTCCCAAGTAAAATACAGTCTTGGGAGGGCGTCGTGGCTGATATTCCCCAGGACGACTCAACCAGCGCGCGAGTGTCGCCCGGCGGGTCGATTGCGTCGACCATCGACTTCGCGGGGGATTTCGACGCATTCCGCGTCGGCCTGATTGCGGGCTTCGTCTATACCTTCGACCTCGTCGGCGCGGATGGCGGCGGCGGAACCCTTTCCGACCCGGTGCTCGACTTCTTCGACCCGGAGTTCCAGTTCATCGCCGAGAGCGACGACGTGGTCGGCAAGGATTCCCGACTCCTCTTCACCGCCTCGGTCACCGGCGACCATTTCCTCTCCGCCAGCGGCTTCGGCGGCGCGCTCGGCGGCTACACGCTCAGCGTCAGCGCGCCCGTCTCCGGCGGCGGGTTCGGCGCGGACATTCCGGGCGATCGCTCCGGCACGACCTCCATTGCGCCGGGCGGCGCGCTGACGAGCGATATCGGCTTCACCTTCGACGTCGACGTGGTGCGGATCGAGCTTGAGGCCGGCGCCGCCTATACCTTCGGCGTGACCGGCGCCGGCGCCGATCCGCTCGTCGACCCGTTCCTCCAGCTTTTCGACGCGGGCGGCGGCATTCTCGCCGAGAGCGACGACGCGGTCGGGCTCGATCCCCGCATCTCCTTCGTCTCGCCGGTCGACGGAACCTTCTTCCTCTCCGTCTCGGCCTTCGATGACGGAACGGGCTCCTACCGGCTCACCGCCTCGACGGCGACGCCGGGGCCGGCGGACGACGAGGGCGGCCGCCTGCGGCTCGGCCAGGCCGCGACGGGAACGCTCGACTTCGAAGGCGATACGGACCGCTTCGCCGTCACGCTCGAACGCGGCCACACCTATCGCTTCGCGCTCGACGGCGCGGGGCTCGACGACCCGTTCCTGACCCTGCTCGACCGGAGCGGCGCCGTCGTCGCCCTCGACGACGACAGCGGGCCCGGCGCCTCGTCGCTGATCGAGTTCACCGCGGCGCGGAACGGCCGGCACGTCCTGATCGCCGGCGCCGGGGATGACGGGGTCGGCGCCTATCGGATCAGGGCCGTGGAGATCGACGGCGCGTCGCCGGACCCGGTGCGCGGCTTCACCGCCGGCGCCGACATCCGCGCCGGCACGCGCGGCGACGACCAGATGCGGAGCCTCGGCGGGAACGACAAGCTCCGCGGCCTCGGCGGCGACGACGCGCTCTTCGGCGGCGCGGGGCGGGACCGGTTGGCAGGCGGCGCCGGCGACGACACGCTGAACGGCGCCGGCGGCCAGGACCGCGAACTCGGCGGCGGCGGCGACGACATGCTGCTCGGCGGCGGCGGCGGGGACCGGATGATCGGCGGCGCCGGGGCCGACACGCTCTCGGGCGGCGGCGGCGGCGACATGCTCCGCGGCGGTCTCGGCGCGGACCTGCTCATCGGCGGCTCCGGCGCGGACCGCTTCGCGTTCACGATGCAGGACGGCGCCAACGTCATCGCCGATTTCAGCCAGGATCAGGGAGACCGCATCGCCATCTCCGGCGGGCTCGGCTTCGGCGATCTCGATATCGGCGCGGTCGCCGCCGGGGTGCGGATCGAGGCGGGGGACCTCGTGATCCTGCTGCGCGGTTTCGCGGCGCTGCCGACCTCCGGGCTCGATGCCGGCCGGGGCGACAAGGGCGACAGCTTCCTCGGCCTGACGGCCGACGATTTCCTGTTCTGACGCGCCGCCGCCAAATCCGCCATTGTCGCGCTCCGCCGGCGGATGCGAGAAAGGCCCCGCAGCGGCCCGGACGGCCGGCCGCGCGGACCGGAGCTTCTGGGCGGCGGGGTCACATTGGAAGCCATCACCGTCACCGGAGACGTTCCGCGCCGCATCACGCTCGTCATGCTTTCGGGCGGGATCGACAGCGTCTGGACGCTCTACCGGCTCCTGAAGGACACCGATGACGAGATCTTCGCCCACCACATCCACTTCGTGAACGAGGAGGGGCGGCATGAGGCGGAGGCCGCGGCCGCACGCGCGGTGGCCGGCTGGCTCCGCAAGCATGTGCGCGCGTTCCACTATTCCGAGACCGGGATCGACCATCGCAACATGCGCTGGTTCGGCTTCGACATCATGGGTGTCGGCTTCGAGGCGGGGATCTGCGCGCGCTCGCTCCTTCTCGCGCGGAAGCGTCCGATGGACCGCTGGACCATCGGCACCTGCGCCGAGGAGGGGCATGACGCGGAGCGCTTCGTCCATGTCGAGGCGGTGATGGCGGCGAACTGCTACCCGGACCCGGCGCCGCCCTTCTTCCTCCTGCCGCCGGTCCCCAAGGCGCAGGAGGTGGCCGAGCTTGGCCCCGACCTCGCCGCGCTCTGCTGGACCTGCCGGCGGCCGAAACGGAAGCCGGAGGGCGGCTTCGCCGAATGCGGAAAGTGCAAGACCTGCAAGCTGATGGCCGAGATTCGGTCGGCCGGCGCGCCCGCCGGCGGGTGACGCGAAAGCGCCACAATTTACATTCAGTTTTTCACGTTGTTCTGGCTTTACCATGAGTTGGGTGACAGGGTGCCGGGCGAAGGGGCGTGTGCATGGCGAAGTTCGAATTCACGGTCACCACGACGGCCGACGATGGCGCGGGCTCGCTCCGGCAGGCCATCGCGGACGCGCAGGTCCAGATCGCCGCGGGGGGTGAAGACGCCTACGCCGCGATCACCTTCGCCCCGAACCTGGACGGCCAGACGATCTTCCTGCAGAGCCGGCTGAACATCACCAGCGGCGACATCCGCATCTATGGCGACTCGGATGGCGACGGCGACGCCGACATCACGATTTCCGGCGACAGCGACCAGAACGGGCAGAGCGATCTCGACAATCCGCTAACGCCTGCGGTTAACGACGGCGACACGCAGATTCTACGAGTCGGGCTCGGCTCGACGGTCCTGCTCGACGGCCTGACGCTCGACCGCGCGACGGCCTTCTACAGCGACGATGTCGGCGCGGGGAACGTGTCCGAGGCGAACGTCTACGGGATCGGTAATTTCGGCGATCTGACGATACGTAATTCGACGATCTCGAATTCCTACATCAACGCGCGGCAGGTCACCGTCACGCTGAACCAGGTCTCGCTCGACCTGAGCCCCATCGCCGCGCCGATCATGAACGGCGGCACGCTACGGATCGCGGACACGCTGATCACCGGCAGTAACGTGCGGGGCGCGGACGGGCGCGACTCTGATGGAACTGTCGTTCCGCCTTCGATTGCTGGCAAGGGCGCAGACGCGGCTGGTGGCGTGTTCAACAAATCAGGTGCGACGCTGCTTCTTGGGCGCGCCGGCTTTGACGGAACGGTGCTTGGTGGCCAAGGTGGCGACAGCGTAAACAACTTCCAATCCGGCGCAGGCGGCGACGCGGCGCTCATCTCGATTAACCGAGGAACGATTGGCAGGTTCGAGAACTCTAATTTACTTGGAGCTGGTGTCACCGGTGCAACTGGCGGCGGTCCTGGGCAGATTGGAACGGGCAACAGCGGTCTAAGCGGCGATAGCGATTCTGACATCCGCGACGAAGGCACTGGCACCTCTTTCGACTTCTTCTTCGTGCGCGACGGCGTCTCGCAGGGCATCGTCGGCACGGCCGGAAACGACATTCTCGGCTATGGCGGGGAGCAGAACGTACAGCGCATTCTCGGCTTCGCCGGGAATGACACGATCCGGGGCGGGCAGGGCGGCGACACGATCTACGGCGGCTCCGGCAACGACGACATCCGCACCGGGCAGGCCGCCCTCGCCACCGGTGGGGCGGGCAACGACCTCTTCCGGGTCACCAGCGCCGCCGGTTCGCACAGCTTCTACGGCGGCGATGGCGGCGAGAGCGCGATCGACAACGGGTTCGACACGATCTCGTTCTACGAGTCCGGGTTTCAGGCCGGCGAGACGGGGGTCACGGTCAACCTCGGCCTCACCACCTCGCAAACGGTGCGCGCGGGCCTGAACCTGACCCTTTTCGGGTTCGAGCGGCTCGTCGGCTCCCTCGGCAATGATGTGCTGATCGGCGACGTGGAAGATAACACCATTTTCGGCGCATTCAGCATCAACCAGGATCCGACAAGCGGCAGCTTCGTGAACGGCGGCGCGGACACGATCGCCGGCGGCGCCGGCGACGATTACCTCGCCAATGCCGGGGACGGCGCCCGGCTTTATGGCCAAGCCGACGATGACTACATCGTCGCCGTGGGCGCGGGCGTCTACGCCAGCGGCGGGACCGGCTCTGACACGTTCATAGCGATCAGCGGTTCGATCGCCGTGCGCGGCGGAGGCGAAAACCTCGTCGATGGCGTGTTGGACGTCCTCAGATTCAGCACCGGCCAGGGTGTGAACTTCTCGCTCGGCGTCAGCGGCCCGCAGGCGGTGACATCGGCGCTGACGATCACGAGCCATCAGGAAATCGAAGGCGTCAGCGGCTCCACGCTCAATGATACGATATCGGGTTCCGATGCGTTCGCGGGCCGCCTCTTCGGCCAGAATGGCGCGGACCGTCTCACCGCCGGCGCGATGGGCGACGAACTCAACGGCGGTGACGGCGACGACACGCTGACCGGCGGCGCCGGCGGCGACACCCTCGCGGGCGGAGACGACAACGACCGTCTGGCGGCGGGCGCCGGGACCAATGTCATCGATGGCGGCGCGGGCACGGATACGGCGGTCTTCGGCGGCGCGCTGTCGGCCTTCGCGGTGAGCCGGAGCGGCGGGACCGTCACCATCTCCCGCGCCGGCGAGACGAGCACGATCACCAATGTCGAGAACTTCGCGTTCAGCGACGGTGCGCGAACGCTGGCGCAGCTGTTCCCGACGACCACCCCGCCGACGACGACCCCGCCGACCACCTCGGGCGGCGCGACCGGCGGCCCGGACCGGCTCTTCGGCACGGGCGCGGCGGAGCGGATCGCCGCGCTTGGCGGCGACGACACCGTGGCGGGGCGCGGCGGCGACGACCGCCTGCTCGGTCAGTCCGGGGACGATCGCCTGCTCGGACAGGCGGGCGACGACACGCTGCTCGGCGGCGCCGGCAAGGACACCGCGCTCGGCGGCGGCGGCGGCGACCAGCTCAAGGGCCAGGGCGGGGACGATCAGCTGAAGGGGCAGGCCGGGAACGACACGATTCTCGGCGGCGGCGGCTCCGACACCGCGATCGGCGGCGGCGGGAACGACCAGCTGAAGGGCCAGTCCGGGAGCGACACGGTCCTCGGCGGCGGCGGCGCGGACACCGCCGGCGGCGGCGGCGGCGACGATCTGATGCGCGGCCAGGCGGGCGACGACCGCCTGCTCGGCCAGGCGGGCGACGACACGCTGCAGGGCTCCGCGGGCGACGACCAGCTGATCGGCGCGGCCGGGGCGGACCTTCTCGACGGCGGCCGGGGTTCGGACACCTTGACCGGCGGCGCGGGCGCCGACCGGTTCCAGTTCGCAGCCGGCGACGGGAACGACCGGATCACCGACTTCGTCCAGGGCCAGGACCAGATGGCGTTCCGCTCGGGCGCCGGAACCTTCGGCGACCTCGCCTTCGCGCAGCAGGGCGCCGACGTGCTGATCACGCATGTCCGCGGCGCGATTCTCGTCGAAGACGCGAATGTTCGCGATTTCGACGCGTCCGATTTCATCTTCACCTGACGTCCCGGCTTTTCCTCTCCGGCGCGCGCCGGTAAACCGGCCGTCCGGCGCGAAGGAGAACGCGATGGACATTTCGGCGAAGGCGACGGTCTCGGGCGGCCGCTTCTCGGACATTCTGGAAGGCGGCGCCGGGAACGACCGGCTGAACGGCGGCGCCGGCGACGACACTCTCCTCGCCACCGCCGGGAACGACACGATCATCGGCGGCGCGGATGACGACATCCTGCGCTTTCGCGGCTCTTCCCTCAATTTCGTCATCGGCCTTGGGGATGACGGCGTGATCCTGGTCCGCAATCGCTCGACCGGGGACCTGACCACCATCGATCCCTCGGTCGAGAAGGTGGCCTTCGGCAACGGCGTCGCCGATTTCGGCGACATCCGCAGCGTGCTTCGCCAGGCGGAGCAGGTGAACGGCGTCTTCGAGGCGGAGGAGCCGCAGCGCCCGACCCAGCGGTCCGAACTGCTCGTCGGCGACCGGGGCGCGGACCGGATCGCCGCGCGCGGCGGCTTCGACCGGGTGGAAGGCCGCGGCGGCGACGACCGGCTGAACGGCGGCGGCGGGCGCGACACGCTCTTCGGCGACAGCGGGCGCGACCGGCTCGTCGGCGCCGCCGGCGACGACAGCCTGATCGGCGGCGCCGGGCGGGACACGATGATCGGCGGCTCCGGCGCCGACGCCTTCGTCCTCGAAGCCGCTGCGGGGCGGGACCGGATCGTCGATTTCGGCCGCGGCGCGGACCGGATCGAATTCCTGTCCGGGGCCGAGTCCTTCGCCGACCTCACCCTCGTCCAGCGCGGCGACAACACCGTCATCCGGTTCGACGGCGGCTCCGCGATCCTGCTCGATACCGACGCGACGAGTCTTTCCGCGGACGATTTCCTCTTCTGAACCGGGTCTTCCCTGCTGGCGTCGCGGGGCGCCGCAGCGTTATCATCCCGGCAAAGCCGGCGCATGACGCACGGCGCCAAGGGGGGATGCCGCAATGACCGACGCCGCCGACGACGCCCGCAACAACGCCCGCGCGGCGCTCCGCGACGACGCGCTCCGCTATCACCAGGAAGGCCGGCCCGGGAAGCTCGAGGTTCGCGTCACCAAGCCTATGGCGACGGCGCGGGATCTCTCGCTGGCCTATTCGCCAGGCGTCGCCGACCCCTGCACCGTCATCGCGGAGGAGCCGGAGGCGGCGGCCCGCTACACCGGCAAGGGCAATCTCGTCGCCGTCGTCTCGAACGGCACCGCGGTCCTCGGCCTCGGCAATATCGGCGCGCTCGCCTCGAAGCCGGTGATGGAAGGCAAGGCCGCGCTCTTCAAGAAGTTCGCCAACATCGACTGCTTCGACATCGAGGTGGCCGAGACCGACCCGAAGAAGCTGGCCGAGATCGTCATCGCGCTCGAGCCCACCTTCGGCGCGGTGAACCTCGAGGACATCAAAGCGCCGGAATGCTTCGAGGTGGAGCGCATCTGCAAGGAGCGGATGGGCATTCCGGTCTTCCATGACGACCAGCACGGCACCGCCATCGTCTGCTGCGCGGCGGCGGTCAACGCGCTGAAGATCTCCGGCAAGAAGTTCGAGGACATCCGCCTCGCCGTCTCCGGCGGCGGCGCGGCCGGCACCGCCTGCATCAACCTCCTCGTCACGCTCGGCGTGCGGCGGGAGAACGTGATCGTCTGCGACAGCAAGGGCGTGATCTGGAAGGGCCGCCCGGGCATGACGGCCGAGAAGGAGGTCTTCGCCGTCGAGACCGACGCGCGCACCCTCGCCGACGCGGTGAAGGGCGCCGACATGTTCCTCGGCGTCTCCGCCCCCGGCGTGCTGACGCCGGAGATGGTGAAGTCGATGGCGCCGCATCCGATCATCTTCGGTCTCGCCAACCCGATCCCCGAGATCATGCCCGACATCGCGCGGGACGCGGTGCCGGACGCGATGATCGCCACCGGCCGGTCCGACTATCCGAACCAGGTCAACAACGTGCTCTGCTTCCCGTTCATCTTCCGCGGCGCGCTCGATGTCGGGGCGACGGAGATCAACGAGGCGATGAAGGTCGCCTGCGTCCACGCCATCGCCGAACTGGCCCGCACGCCCGCCACGGCCGAGGCGGCGGCGGCCTATCCGGGCCAGAGCCTCGTCTTCGGGCCGGAATACCTGATCCCGAAGCCGTTCGATCCGCGGCTCCTCTCCGTCGTCGCCACCGCCGTGGCGAAAACCGCGATGGAGACGGGCGTCGCCCGCCGGCCGCTCGCCGATGTGGAGGCCTACCGGCGGGACCTTCTCTCCTCCGTCTTCCGCACCGGCTTCGCCATGCGCCCGGTCTTCGAACGGGCCAAGCGGGCCGACAAGCGCGTGGTTTTCGCCGAGGGCGAGGACGAGCGGGCGCTCCGCTGCGCGCAGAACATGCTGCAGGAGGGCATGGACACGCCGATCCTGATCGGC
>CALFYQ010000447.1 GCA_937952085.1 uncultured Paracoccaceae bacterium
CACGTGAACCCGCTGGCCCTCGCCCTCGGCATGGCCCGTGCGGCGGAAAGCCTCGGCGCCGTCATCCATGAGGAGAGCCCGGTCCGCCGCTTCGCCCGCGAGGGCGCGCACTGGAAGGTGGAGACGGCGCAGGGAACGCTGAAGGCCCGCGCCCTCATCCTCGCCACCGGCACCTATACCGGGGAGCTCGAACCCGGCCTCGCCCCGCGCATCGCCCGCTCGGTGGTGCCGGTGCTGAGCTGGCAGATGTCCACCGCGCCCCTCGGCGACAACCTGCGGGCCAAGATCCTCCCCGGCCGGCAGGCCGTCTCCGACACCCGCGGCGATCTTCGCTTCTTCCGCTATGACGCGCGAAACCGGCTCATCACCGGCGGCGCCGTGATCGGCAATTACGACGTGGCGAACCGGGTCCGCGCCAAGGCGGCGCGGAGTCTGGGCGAAGCCTTCCCCGCGCTCGGCGAGCCCGAGATGACGCATGTCTGGTCCGGCTATGTCGGCATGAACTGGGACCGGTTCCCCCGCGTACACCGGCTCGGCCGGGACGGCTGGGCCTGGATCGCCTGCAACGGCCGCGGCGTCGCCTTCGGCACGGCGATGGGGCGCGAACTCGCCCGCGCCGTCACCGGAACGCCGGAGGAGGAACTGGCTCTCCCCGTCACCGATCCCAACCCCTTCCCGCTCCACGGCCTCGTGCGGCGCGTCGCGCCGACCTATCTCGCCTGGCTGAAGCGGAAGGACCTGAGCGAACCCAAACTCTGAGGCGAGCGACCATGACCGATGAAGCCCGGATGGACGTCAACGACATCCCGATCCTCCTTCGCCGCAAGATCGAGGCGATGATCCTCAAGCACGTCCTCGACGTGATCGAGGCCCGCTCCGGCCGCGAGGAGGCCGAGGCGGTGATCGGAGAGACCTGCTCGCGCTCCGCCATCGAGCAGGGCCAGCAGCTCGCCGCCCGGCTCGGCCGCGCGCCCGACCTGACCGACTTCGCCGCGATCCAGCCGGCCTGGACCCGCGAGGACGCGCTCCGCATCGAGACCATCGAGGCGACGCCGGAGAAGATGGACTTCAACGTCACCCGCTGCCGCTATTCCGAGATGTACCGGGAGATGGGGCTGGGCGATATCGGCCACCTCCTCTCCTGCAACCGCGATGGCGATTTCTGCATCGGATACAACCCGGAGATCGAGCTGACCCGCACCCAAACGATCATGAAGGGCGCGAGCCATTGCGATTTCCGCTACCGGATGAAGAAGAAAGAGGCCTGAAGCATGGCGGTCGAGAACTGGGTCGCGAAGGACGTCGCGGAACTGACCGAATTCCGGCGGGACCTGCACCGGAACCCCGAACTTCTCTACGATGTCGGCCGCACCGCCGCCCGCGTCGCCGAGGCGCTCCGCGCCGCCGGGCTGGACGAGGTGCATGAGGGGATCGGCCGCACCGGCGTCGTCGGCGTGATCCGCGGCAAGGAAGGCGGCCGCACCATCGGCCTTCGCGCCGACATGGACGCGCTGCCGATCCTCGAAGCGACCGGCAAGCCCTGGGCCTCGACCGTTCCCGGCAAGATGCACGCCTGCGGCCATGACGGGCACACCACGATGCTCCTCGGCGCCGCGAGGCACCTGGCCGAAAGCCGCGCCTTCTCGGGAACCGTCATCGTCATCTTCCAGCCCGCCGAGGAAGGCGGCGCCGGGGCGAAGGCGATGATCGACGACGGGCTCTTCAGGCGCTGGCCCTGCGACGAGGTCTACGGGATGCACAACCGGCCGAACATGCCGCTCGGCCATTTCACCATCGCGCCCGGCCCGATCATGGCCTCGGTGGACGAGGTGAAGATCCGCATCACCGGGCGCGGCGGCCACGCCGCCCGCCCGAACGAGACGATCGACCCCCTGCCCGTCGCCGCCGCGCTGATCCAGGCGGTGCAGACCGTCGCCTCCCGCAACCTCGACCCGATCGACAGCGCGGTGGTTTCGCTCTGCACTATCAAGGCCGGCGACGCCTTCAACGTGATCCCGCAGGCGCTGGAGATGACCGGCACGATCCGCACACTCCGCGAGCCGGTGCGGGACCACGTGGAGGAGCGGATCAAGCGGCTCGTCCACCATGTCGCCGCCGGCTTCGACGCGGTCGGCGAGGTCGACTACATCCGCATGTATCCCGTCACCGTGAACCACGCGCGGGAGACGGAACTCGCCGCCGCCGCGGCGATGGAGGTCGCCGGGGCCGAGCGGGTGACGACCGACATGCCGCCCGTCCTCGGCGGGGAGGATTTCTCCTTCATGCTGAACGAGGTGCCGGGGGCGATGATCAATGTCGGCAACGGCCCCTCTGCCGGCCTCCATCACCCCGAATACGACTTCAACGACGACGCCATCGCCTGGGGCTGCTCCTACTGGACGACCCTCGTCCGCCAGCGCCTGCCGCTCTGAACCGAGGGGCGCCCGGCCGCGAGGTTGGGCGCCTTTTGTATTCAAATTTTCCGATACGACTTTTATGTCAACGCGTTGATGCCGATATCACGCGTGATAAGGGCGCGTCAGTCCTTCAGCCCGTAGCCGGCGAAGGCCCGCATCGTCTCCGCGATCTCCCCGGCCCCGAGGATCACCGGCCCGCCGAGGCCGAGCGAGATGACGTATTGCCGAGCAAGGGTCTCAAGCTCCACCGCCAGCCACATCGCCTTCTTCAGCGTCGGCCCCACCGCGATGATCCCGTGATTGGCGAGAAGGCAGGCCGCGCGCCCATCGAGCGCCCGGAGCGCCGCCTCGGAAAGCTCCGCCGTGCCGAAGGTGGCGTAGTCCGAGCAGCGGACATCCGCTCCGCCGAAGGCCGCAACCATGTAGTGCGCCGCCGGGATGCCCTTCCGGCACATGGCGAGCGCCGTGGCGTAGGGCGGATGGGCGTGGATCACCGCCCCCGCCTCCGGCCGCGCGCGGAGGATGTCGAGGTGGAAGCGCCACTCGGTCGAGGGCTTCGCCGGGCCGCGCCATGCGCCGCGATCGCCGTGGATCGGCATCTCGGCGATCATCTCCGGCTCCATCTCGGCATAGGGCGTCGCCGAGGGGGTGATGAGCATCCGCTTGCGGAACCGGGCGGAGACGTTGCCGGAGGTGCCCTGGTTCAGCCCCGCCGCGTTCATCTCGCGGCAGGCCTCGACGATGGCCTCGCGGATCGCCCGCTCGGTCTTGCCGATCCGCCGGCTCATTCGGCCGCCGCCGCCGCGCGCTCCGGGAAGAGCGCGGCGAGCCCCGCCTCAGAGGCTTCGGCGACGCCCCGCTCGGTGATGAGCCCGGTCACCAGCCGCGCCGGCGTCACGTCGAAGGCCGGGTTCGCCACCGGCGAGCCCTCGGGCGCCACGCGCACCTCGCCGCCCGCGCCCGAGACATGGGAAACCTCCCGCCCCGGCCGCTCCTCGATCGGGATCGAGAGCCCGTCGCGCAGCGTCCAGTCGATCGTCGGCGAGGGCAGCGCCACGTAGAAGGGGACGCTGTTGTCCCGCGCCGCCAGCGCCTTCAGATAGGTGCCGATCTTGTTGCAGACATCGCCGGTCGCCGTGGTCCGGTCGGTGCCGACGATCACCATGTCCACCAGCCCGCGCTGCATCAGGTGGCCGCCGGCATTGTCGGTGACATAGGCGTGGGGGACGCCGTGGCTCGCCATCTCCCAGGCGGTGAGCCCGCCCTGGTTCCGCGGCCGCGTCTCGTCCACCCAGACATGAAGCGGCACGCCCGCGTCATGCGCCTCGTAGATCGGGCTCGTCGCCGTGCCCCGGTCCACCGTGGCGAGCCAGCCGGCGTTGCAATGGGTGAGGATGCGCACCGGCTCCCCCGCCGGCTTACGCGCGGCGATGGCGCGGACGATCTCCGCCCCGTGCCGACCGATCCCGCGGTTGATCTCCACGTCCTCGTCGGCGATCTCCTCGGCGAGGCGCCGCGCCGCACCGGCTCGTTCGTTCAGCGGAACCGGCGCGAGCCGGGCGCGGCAGCGCTCCAGCGCCCAGCGTAGGTTGATCGCGGTCGGCCGCGTCGCCTCCAGCACCTTCGCGGCGTGGTCGAGCGCGGCGTCGGAGCCGTCCCGCGCCATCTCCTCGGCGATCCCCCATGCGGCGGTCGCGCCGATCAGCGGCGCGCCCCGCACCCACATGTCCTTGATCGCGACGCGGAAGTCCTCGAGCGAGCGGAGCGGGACGACGCGGAACTCGTGCGGCAGCACGCGCTGGTCGATGATGCGAACCTCGCCGGCGGCTTCGTCCCGCCAGATCGACCGATAGGGGACGCCGCGGACCTTCATGACAGGTCCATCGCGTTTCGGCGTCTTGCGGCGGACATGAGGTGTTCCGTCGTCGCATACTGACTTCGCCGCATCACGAGTTCGCGTCCGAGGACGAGGCTGCGCGCTTCGAGCTTCGCGCGGAGGCGAAGGTCCCCGATCTCCTCGAAATCCGCATTGTGGGCCAGCGAGAGGCTTCGGCGATGCATCTCGATCCCGCAGAAGCCGAGCGCGTCGCGCCGGATTTCCGCGAGGACGCCTTCGAGCGCCGGCGCGCTCGGGCGGCCCTGATCCTCGAAGAGCGCGCGGGGATAGAGCATCCCGGCCCGTTCTTCCGCCCAGAGCCGGCGGAACTCCGCCTCGAAGGCGGTGAAAGTCTCGCCAATGACGTTCAGGAGCCAGAGCTGGAAAGGCCAGCACTCCTCCTTGCTGCGGTGCGCCGGCTGGCTGAGGAAAGCCATCAGGTAGTTGGCGACCAACATGCCGAGATCGAAGCCCATCGGGCCGTAGGAGGCGAATTCGGGGTCGATCACCCTCGTCTCCCGATCGGTGCACATGACCGAGCCGGTGTGAAGATCGCCGTGCATCATCGTCTCCGCCGCGGTGGCGTAACGGCGGAGGAGGTGCTGCGCCTCGGCCTTCAGCGCGTCGTCGGCGCGAAGCTCGGCCACGATCGGTTCAAGGCCGGGCGTGTGGGAGTTCATCTCCGCGTCGAAATAGGGGTCGGTGAAGACGAGGTCCTCGGTGATCTTCATCAGGTCGACATTGCCGAGGAAGAGCGCGGCGTCCGCCTTCCTCGTCGCCGCCGGCAAGGCGAGGTCGGAGCCGCGAAAGGCGGTGCGGGCGCAGAACTGGCCAAGCCGCGCGCCGAGGTCCTCCACCCGCTCCCCCGCGATCAGCTTCCGCCGCAGGATCACGTGGGGCGAGAGCCGCTCCATCACGATCAGCGCCTGCGCCTCGTCGAAGTGGAACACCTCGGGCACCGAGCCCGGGTCCCGCCAGGCCTGCCGCGTCAGCGCGTGGAACTCGAAGAAGCTCCGGTTGAGCGGCAGCGGCCAGCTTTCCCCGACGAGGCGGACGTAAGGCAGCGCCTGCTTGACGATGACGTCGCCCGCCGGCCCCTCAACGATGAAGACGAGGTTTAGGTTGCCGTCGCCGACCTCCCGCACCTTCCAGGCCGAGGCGTCCTCGCCGACCCGCGCCGCCACCGCCGGGATGGAGACGAGCCGGGGTGGCAGCGTCTCCGACGAAAGGGCGCGATACTGCTCCGCTCCGTCCATGCTCCCGCTCCGCGCCTCAGCCGTCCGCAGAGGGCCCGCGCTCCCTCAATACCTGCGCATAGACGTTCACGACCAGCGCCGCCAGCAGGATCAACCCGCGGATGAGGATCTTCAGGAAGGAGTCGATCTGGATGTGATCGAGCCCGTTGTTCAGCACGCCGAGGACGAGAAGCCCAATGATCGTGTTGAAGATGCCGCCGCGCCCGCCGAACAGGCTGGTCCCGCCCACCACCACCGCGGCGATGGCGTCGAGCAGGAACGTGTCGAACTGGTTCTGCTGCGCCGAGCCGAAATAGGCGACTCCGAGCATCCCCGCGATGCCGGAGCACATCGCCGAGATGATGAGCACCGAGGCGAGGATCGCCTTCACGTTGACGCCAGAATATTCCGCCGCCTCGCGGTTGCCGCCGACCATGTAGACGTATCGGCCGAACCGCGTGTAGCGGAGCACGACATGCGCGACCGCGAGGAAGAGGATGCAGATCACGATCGTCCAGCGCACCCCGAAGATCGAGCCCGAGCCGAGCGTGGTGACGATATCGGGGTAGGAATAGGCGATCTGCCCCCGCACCAGCAGCGCCGAGACGCCGTTGGCGATCTGCATCACCGCCAGCGTCATGATGAAGGAGGGGATGCCGATCCGCGTCACGCCGAAGGCGGTCAGCGCGCCGAAGGCGAAGGCGGAGGCGAGCGTCAGCAGCACCGCCAAGACGCCGTGCATCGGCACGTTGGCGATGTTCACGTAATCCGGCTGGAGCGTGAAATAGGCCACCGTGATGCCGACCGCGTTCGCGACGGCGGCGACCGAAAGGTCGATCTCCGCCGTCAGGATCACGAAGGTGAGGCCGACGGCGATGATACCGGTGATCGACACCTGGCTCATGATGTTCATCGCGTTGGCGACGGTGAAGAAGGACGCGCTGGCGAAGGAGAAGAATACGATCAGCGCGACCAGCGTGAAGATCGGCGCGATGTTTCGGAGCTGGTCTACGAGGAGGGCGCGGAGCCCTCCCTTTCCGGCCCGGGCCGGGGCGGTGGTTTCGGCGGTCACGGCTCGGCCCTCACGCGGCTTCGAGGAGATCGGATTTGGCGATGCGGCCCCGGTCGAAGCGCCGCGTCGCGGCGCCTTTCCGCATCACGGTGACGCGGTCGGCCAGGGTCAGGATCGTCTCGGGCTCGGTCGAGAGCACGAGGATGGCGACGCCGCGGTCCCGCAGCGTCTTGAGGATGCGGATCACATCCTCCTTCGCGCCCACATCCATGCCCCGGGTCGGCTCGGAGAGGATGAGGACCTTCGGCAGATGCGTCAGCCACTTGGCGAGCGCAACCTTCTGCTGGTTGCCGCCAGAGAGCGAGCCGAGCGGAATTTCCGGCGAGGGCGGGCGGATCTGCAGGTCCGCCGCGTGGCCCGCGGCGATCTCCCGCTCCCGCGCCGGGCGAAGGAGGAGGCGGGAGATCCGGTCGAGAATCGAGATCGAGACGTTCTTGAAGACCGGCTCGGTGCGAAAGAGCATCATCCGCCGGTTCTCCGGCACCAGCGCCAGGCCGGCGCGCCGCGCCGCCGCGGTGGAGCCGAGCCGCACCGGCCGCCCTTCGAGGCGGATTTCCCCCTCATCGAGCGGCAGCTTGCCGAAAAGGGCGCGGGAAAGCTCCACCTGGCCGCAGCCCATGAAGCCGTAGACGCCCGTGATCTCCCCAGCCCGAAGCTCCAGCGAGAAATCGTCGAGCGCGCGGCCGAGGCTCGCGCGGCGAAGCTCCAGCACCACCTTGCGGCTGTCGTCGCCGGCCAGTTCGGCCGCCTCGCCGGCATGAAGCTCGGCGGCGTGGCGGCCGATCATGTGGCCGATCACCGCCGTCTTGTCGAGGTTCGCCACCTCCTCGGTGACGACCTTGCGGCCGTTCCGGAAGACCGTGACGCGGTCCGAGATCGCCAGCACGTCGTCGAGGAAATGCGAGATGAAGATGACGCTCCTGCCCTCCTCGCGGAGGCGGCGGAGCACATCGAAGAGCCGCGCAACCTCGGGCGGCGAAAGCGCCGAGGTCGGCTCGTCGAGGATGAGGATGCGCGCGCCGGAGAAGAGGACGCGCGAAAGCTCGACGAGCTGCTGCACGCCGACGGGCAAGGAGCCCATACGCGCCCGCGGGTCGAGATCGAGGCCGAAGCCGGCGAGGAGCCGCTTCGCCTCCGCGTTCATCTTCGCCCAGTCGACGAGGCCGGCGCGGGTCAGCGGCTGCGCGCCGAGAAAGACGTTCTCCGCGACCGAGAGATCAGGCGCGACCGAAAGCTCCTGGTGGACCATGCCGACGCCCTGTTCGAGCGCGTCGCGCGGGGAGCGGAGGCGCACGGGGCGGCCGCCGATCCGCATCTCGCCCTCGAACTCGGTGTGGACGCCCGCGATGATCTTCATCGTGGTGGACTTGCCGGCGCCGTTCTCGCCGACCAGTCCGTGAATCTCGCCCCGGCGCAGCGTGAAGTCCACGTCGCGGAGGGCCGCGACGCCGCCGAAGCTTTTCGATACGCCCGTAAGCTCAAGCAGGGGCGCCTCGGCGCCCCCGCCCTGCCGATCGCTGAGCGACATCTTCGGCTTACATCAGGAAGTTCTTCTGGAGCCAAAGCTGGCCCGGCGCCGTGTCCGCGGTGATGACCGGCCCGTCCGCGAGGATGTATTCGGGGATCCCCGCGCTGGCCTTGCCGCCCGCCGCGACCGCCGCCACGCCCGCCGCGACCGCCCAGCCGTGAATACGGCAGGAGGGGTTGCGGACGGTGGTGAGCATCCGGCCGTCGAGCACCGCGTTCACCGCCGGCGGCATCGCGTCCACGCCGCCGAGCACGATGCCCTCGCGGCCCTTGGCCTTCATGACGTTGTAGGCGGCGAGCGCCATGTCGTCATTGTGGAAGAAGGCGCCCTTGATGTCGTCGTGCTGGGTGAGGATCGAGTCCCAGATCCGGGCGACCTTGGTCACGTCCCAGTCGGCCGGCTGCTCGTCGATCACCTTCACGTCCGGGTAGTTGGCGACGACCTGCTTGAAGCCCTTGGCGCGGCCCTGGGCGCCGGAATGGCCGAGCGCGCCCTGCGTCATCACCACGTTGCCGCTGCCGCCGATCGCCTTCATCAGCTCCTGCGTCACGACCGAGCCCATGAAGACGTTGTCGGGCGCGATGAAGGTGGTGATGTCGATGGTCCCCGGCGGGGCGATCAGCGTGTCCATCGCGATCACCGGCGTGCCGGCGTCGATCATCCGCTGGATCGGGTCGGTCAGCGTGCCGATGCCGAAGGTCTGGATCGCCACGAAATCCCATTGCTGGGCGGCCATGTTGTCGATCGAGCCGCGCTGCTTGGTGGCGCTGAGCTCGCCGTCGAACCAGGTGACCTCGACGTTCATCAGCGCGCCCCAGGCCTCTGCGGCCTGCTTGCCCTGCGCGCACCAGGTCGCCTGAAGGCCGGCGTTGGAGAAGGCGGCCTTCAGCGGCTTCTGCGCCTTCTTCAGTTCATTGGCGAGCGCCGGGTCGAAGCCCGCCGCGGCCAGAAGGGCGCCACCGAGCGCCGCCGCGCCGGCCCCGCGGAAGAAGTCGCGCCTGCTCGCCGCCGCCGCGATCTCTTCGAGCGCGCCATTGTCGCGACGGTCCGCCGGCCGGCTCGGCTCGGCGCCCTCGACTAGGGAGCGGTCGTCCGCCCCCCCTTCATGGATCGGTTTCATGTTTCGCTCCCGTAACCGGGCCGGGATCGAACGCCCGACCTCCTTGCGGCTCTCCGTCCGCGCGAGCGACTACAGCACCGGCTCGCGCGAGGGTCAACGCGAAGGGCGCATGGCTGGTATGGAAGTTTTGGGGTTGACCCGCGGCCCGAGATGCGAGCCGCGGGGTCGATCAGGATCCGGGCGTAGCCGCCGGCGGCTACTTCAGATAGTCGACCGCCACCTCGCCATAGGGCAGCGTCAGGTCGGCGATGATGTGCCGGCCGGTGACCACCTTCCGCACCGGCAGGTCCGCCACAGGGGCGTTCACATGCGGCACGAGGTGGAGCCGCGCCGGGCTTGACCAGGAGCCCTTCACGGTGATCTCGGTGAGGTTGTACTTCACCAGCTGCGCGATGGCCGGCTTGCCGTCGACGCCGGGGATGAGCTTCAGGTTGTATTGCGTCTTGGCCAGCGCGGCGCGGGAGCGTTCCGGGTTCCGGACATGGCTCTCGAACTTGTAGCCCATCGTGCCGACCGCCACCTCGACGCCGGCATAGGAGAGCCGCCCGGTCAGCGTGTCCTCCACCACCTTCATCGTCGGGTGCGCGTACTTCTTCGGGAAGCCCCAGATCTCGCGGCCCGCGGCGATGGGCGGATCGTCGTCGAGATACATCTGGGCGACGAAGTTGCAGGCCTCGCCGTTGAACTTGCAGGGGATGACGACGCCCGACTCGGTGTAGTCGCCGAAGCCCGAGCTGTCGGGCATCTTGATCCACTCGTAGAAGACCTGGTTCGACGGGTCCGGCACCAGCGGCTCCGGCACCGCGGCGCGGATCGCGTCCGGGTCCGACTCGTAGATGATGATCATGTATTCCCGGTCCACGAACCGGTAGGGCCCGCGCGGATAGCTCGGGCCGGCGGCCGGCATGGACGGGAGTGCGAGGATTTCGGCCTTGTTCATGGTCGAGGTTCCGTCAGAGGAATTTCGCGTCGATATCGGTGGAGGAGCGGACGCCCACATCGTCGAGATGCTCGGCGAGGAACCGTTCGCCTTCCTTGCGGCCCTGTTCGAAGAGATGGGTCAGGAAGGCCTTGTCGGCGTTGAGCTTGGAGGAGACGCCGAAGCCTTTCAGCGCCTCCTGCCCGTCCACCGTGTGGATGAACATGCGCTTCAGTCGGCCGCCGTCGTCGAAGCCCTTGTCGATCAGCTTCGAGACGAAGGAGATCACCCGCATCTCCCGCATCAGCGAGGAGTTGAAGGAGAGCGTGTTGATCCGGTCGAGGATCTGCTGGGCCGTGGTCGGAAGCTCGTCGATCACGATCGGGTTGAGCTGGACGAGGAGGATGTCCGCGCACTCGGCGTGATAGATCAGCGGGTAGAGCGGCGGGTTCCCCATATAGCCGCCATCCCAGTAATGTTCGCCGTCGATCTCCACCGCCTGGAACATGAAGGGGAGGCAGGCGGAGGCGAGCACCGCCTCGATCGAAAGGTCCTTCTGTGTGAAGACGCGGATCTTCCCGGTCATCACGTTGGAGGCGCAGATGAAGAGCTTGACCGCCGTCTCCTCGTGCATCCAGTCGAAGTCGATGGAGGCGGCCAGCACGTCCCGGAGCGGGTTCACGTTCATCGGGTTGAGCTGGTAGGGCGAGGCGAAGCGGCTCATCAGCTCGAAGGCCGCGAAGGCGGGCGAGAAGTCCACGTTGCCGAGGCCCATCATCCGGTCGAGCGGCGAGGGCTGGAGCGGCGACATGCGGGCGGAATTGGAGATCCGCCCCCAGAAGGCCGAGAGCGCCTCACGCGCGCCGGTCGGGCCGCCCTTGGCGAGGCCGTAGGCGGCGACGGAGGCGTTCATCGCGCCGGCCGAGGTGCCGACGATGGCCCTCACGTCGAAGACATCCGCCTCGAAGATCCGGTCGAGCACGCCCCAGGCGAAGGCGCCGTGACTGCCGCCGCCCTGGAGGGCGAGGGAGAGCGGCTTCTTGCCCGTCGCGGCGGCCTCGGCCGCATTCGGCGTTTCGGGCTCCGGCGCCGGGGGCTTCGGCGCTGCGGCGGGTTTCGCGGCCGCGGGTTTCGGCTTCGGAGCTTCGGCTACCGGCTCCGGAGCGGCGGCCTTCGGCGCGGGCGCCGCCTTGGCCGCGGCGGACCGTTTCGGCTTCGCCGCCGACGCGGCGGCCGGCTTGGCGCGGGCCCGGGCCGGCGGCTTCGCGGGCGCCTCGGCCGGGGCCGGCGCCTCGATCTTCGGCGTCTCGGCGGCGGGTTCGGCGACATTCGTCGCCTTCGGCCGGGCCGCGCGGGCGGGCGCGGCCGCCGCTCGGGCGCGCGGGGCGCGTTTCCGGCCTGGCGCCGTCTCGCTCACCGCGCCGTCCAGCCGCCGTCCACCGAGATGGTGGCGCCGGTGATGGAGGCGGCGCCGTCGGAGGAAAGGAAGACGGCGATCGCGCCGATCTCCTCGACGGTGGCGAACTTCTTGTTCGGCTGGTTGGAGAGGAGCACGTCGCGGATCACCTGATCCTCCGACATCTGGTGCGCCTTGGCCTGCTCGGGGATCTGCTTGGCGACAAGCGGCGTCCAGACATAGCCGGGGCAGATCGTGTTGGCGGTGATGCCCATCTCCGCCGTCTCGAGCGCCGTCACCTTGGTCAGCCCCATGATGCCGTGCTTGGAGGCGACATAGGCGGACTTGTAGGCCGAGGCGACGAGGCCGTGCGCCGAGGCCATGTTGATCACCCGGCCCCAGCCCTTCTTCTTCATCCCCGGCAGCGCCGCCTTGGTGGTGAAGAAGGCCGAGGAGAGGTTGATCGCGATGATCTGGTCCCACTTCTCGTCGGGGAAGCTGTCGATCGCCTCGACATGCTGGACGCCGGCGTTGTTCACCAGCACGTCCACCGCGCCGAATTGCCCGGCCACGCCTTCGATCATGGTGCGGCAGGCGACGCGGTCGGCCATGTCGCCCTGGGCGAAGATCACGTCGCCCTCGCCCTTGGTCTTGAGGTCGGCGATGATGCCTTCGACCTCGGGCGTCAGCTTCCGCGCGTTGACGGCGACATTGTAGCCCGCCTCGACAAAGGCCGTGGCGACGCCGAGGCCGATGCCGCTGGACGATCCGGTGACGACGGCTGTCTTGCGATCCGCCATGACGCTCCCCCTCCCGCGCCGCAGCGCAGCGCATATGTTGCGTTGCGTCATGTGACGCTGCGTTTCGAAGCGACGCAACGGAAATTTGCGTCGATTTCGCCCTTTCATTGAACTTTTGCACGCCGGCGCCCGTTTTCCGGGCGCCTTGCATCGCGGCGCGCCGGAGAGCGGGGCCGGATCGCTTCCCGACTCGGGGTGCGGGTGATATGGAACGTTTCATGAACATTCACATCGCGCCGCGCGCCCGACCGCGCCTACCGCTCGGCGCCGCGGCGGATGCGCCGGCGCTGGCGCTCGGCCGGGCGCATGAGGCGACGGGGCCGGCGGCGCGGGCCTTCGCGGCGCTGGCGGCGGGGCGGCTCCGCGGCCCGGTGCTCTGGATCCGGCCGGCCTGGCGGCGGGAGGCGCTGCACCCCGAAGGGCTCCGCGCCTTCTTCGACCCGGCGCGCCTGGTCGAGGCGCGGCCGGACCGGCCGGCCGATCTCCTCTGGTGCGCGGAGGAGGCGCTCCGCTCCGGCGCCGCGCCCCTCGTCGTCGCCGAGCCCGAGGCGCCGCCGGGCCTCACCCCACTCCGCCGGCTCCAGCTCGCCGCCGAGGCCGGGGGGCGGACGGGCGGAGACCCGCCGCTCCTCCTCCTCCTGCCGCCCGAGCCCGGAACCGCCGGCGCGGTGGAGAGCCGCTGGCGCTGCGCCCCCCTGCCCAGCCAGGGCGGCGCGCCCCGCTGGCGCTTCTCCCGCGCAGAGGGCAAGGCCGGCCCGCCGCTCGACTGGGTGGCGGCGGCGCCGTCTTGATCGCCCAAATGTTCGCTATATGTTCATTTCATGACGTGGCCCCGCCCTCCCGCCTGCCTCCGCGCCGCGGAGCTCGACCTGCCGCCGGAGCGCGCGTGGGTCTCCGTCGCCGGCCTCGTCCTGGTGCGGCAGCGGCCGGGCACCGCGAAGGGCGTCATCTTCGTGACGCTGGAGGACGAGACCGGCGTCGTGAACGTGGTGATCTGGGCGCAGACCTATGAGCGGTTCCGCCGGCAGGTGATCGCCGGGCGGCTCCTCCGCGTCACCGGGCGGCTGCAGCGGGAGGGGCGGGTCGTCCACATCGTCGCGCACCGGATCGAGGACCTGTCGCACCTTCTCGACGCGCTCGCCGTCGGCCTGCCGCCGCTCGACCCGTCGGGGCCGACCGACGAGGCCCGCCGCCCCGTCCCGCCCCGCGCCCGCCACCCGCGCGAACAGGCCAGCCGCCTCTTCCCCGCCCCGCCGTCCCCGCCCCCCGCGTGAGCCCGGGCGGGCCGATCCGGCGGAGCGAGGATGGCCGAACTTCGCCGGGGACAGATCGAACCAGTCGCGAACGCACCCGCCATGGCCGAGCGGGTCGATAGGGGCCGCGGCCGCCCCTGGGTGGCCGCCTGATCCGTCCGGCATGGGCGCTTTATCGCGTCACCCCGACCTCGGACCGCGCCGCTTGTGACAGCCCGGGGAGCGCCCGCCCGCACTTCGGCCGCGCGCCCGAACCGGAACGCTGCTCCAAGGCCCCGCGCCGGGCGACCGGCTCGAACCGCCCAGCCCAGCGACGCGCGCCGGCCCGATGGACCGCCCGCCCCCACTCCGCTACGAGTCGCGAAACCCATCGGGAGGAGAGGATGAGCCTCGAGACGATCGCGGACGCGCGCCGCCCGGAACTGCCTGCGTCCGGCTTCGTCCTGCTCGCGCTGGTCAGCCTCTTCTGGGGCCTCAACTGGCCCGGCATGAAGATCGTGCTGACGGAGATGACGGTCTGGTGGTTCCGCGTCCTTTCGGTCGGCGCCGGGGCCTTCGGCCTGCTCGCCATCGCCCGCCTCACCACCGGCCGGCTCTTGCCGACCCGGCGGGAGATCGGCCCGACCGCGCTCTGCGCGCTCTTCAACATCGTCGGCTGGCATCTCTGCACCGCCTACGGCGTCTCGCAAATGGCGGCGGGCCGGGCCTCGATCATCGCCTTCACCATGCCGGTCTGGGCGGCGCTGCTCGGCACGCTGCTCCTCGGCGAGCGGATGACCGGCTGGAAGATCGCCGGTCTCGCGCTCGGCCTCGCCGGGCTCGGCGTGCTGATCGGGCCGGAACTCTCGAACCTCTCGGCCGCGCCGGTCGGCGCCTTCTTCATGCTCGCGGCGGCGGCGAGCTGGGCGCTCGGCACCGTGCTCTTCAAGCGGTTCGACTGGGATTCGCCGGTCTCGCTGCTGATCGGCTGGCAGCTCTTCATCGGTCTCCTGGCGATCCTGCCGGGCGCGCTCATCCTCGAGCCGGCGCCGAACTTCGCCGCGCTCAGCGTCGAGGCCTGGCTCGCCCTCGCCTATCTCTTCGCGCTGCCGATGGTCTTCTGCCAGTGGGCCTTCTTCAAGGTGGTGCGGATCTTCCCCGCCGCCATCGCCTCGATCGGCACGCTCGCCGTGCCGGTGATCGGCGTCTATTCCAGCGCCCTCATCATCGGCGAGCACGCCGGCTGGCGGGAGGCGACGGCGATGGCGCTGATCGTCGCCGCGCTCTCGGCCGTCCTCGTCCTCCCGGCGCTTCTTCGCGGCCCGTCAACCCGTGCGTAACCGCACAGCGCGCATCCTCCTCCGGTTGTGACCGCGCCGGATTCGGCGTAAGATGAAGAAGCGTCGCCAAGTCGCGTCTTCATTTGGGAAATCGGCGCGAAGGGGGCTTGATGTCGATGGCGGAGGACACACGGCGCAAGCGGTGGCGCGTCTCGCTTCGGCTCAGCGTCTTCGTCATCATGGTCGGCACGGTGGCGCTCACCTCGGCGGCCGTGCACCTGCCCTGGCTCTATATCAGCCGCGAAAACGTCGCGGAAATGTCCCGCCAGCTCAACGACGAGATCGTCTCGGGCGTGAACCGGGAGGTCGGCGCGCTCTTCGAAAGCGCCATCGCCGCGCAGGAGGCGCTGCACGACGCGCTCGAAGGCGAGGTCATCTCGATCGAGGACGACGCGAAGCGCGACGAGCTCTTCTTCTCCGTCCTCAAGGCCAACCGGAACTTCTCCTGGGTCAGCTTCGGCAAGCCGAACGGGGATTTCTTCGGCGCGCAGCGGCGCGACGAGGTCAATCTCCGCATCGCCGAAAGCCGCTGGAACCCGATGAAGAAGCAGGCCGACCGGGTCGAGACCTATTACGTCAATGACGGCGTGCGGGTGAGCCGCACTGTCACCAAGCGCGAGGTCAACGACTATTACGCGCCGGACCGCGAATGGTATCGGGCGGCGCTGGCCGCGCCCGGCCGCCATGTCTGGACCGACATCTACGTCTTCTCCGTCACCCGCCGCCCGGGCCTCAACGCGGCGATCACGGTGGAGCGGGAAGGCTCCGGCGCGCTGATGGGCGTCCTCTCCATCGCCATCGAACTTGACCGGATTTCCCACTACCTCGCCAATCTACCCTCGCTCCGCTCCGGCGCCGCGTTCCTGCTGGACCGCGACGGGAGGCTCGTCGCTTTCCCCGATGCCGAGGAAGTGACGCGCCAAGCCGAAGGAACCGGCGAGCCGGAACTCAGGCCGCTGAACGAGGCGCGGCACCCGCTGCTCGCGCTCGCCGCCTCCGGCATCGCCGCCAACGGGCTCGACCTTTCGACCCTCGCCGCCGCCCGCCAGGTGGTCGCGACCGACGCCGCCGGCGCCCGCTGGTTCCTAACTGTCGCCCCCGCGGCGCGGGAGGGATGGGTGGTCGGCACCGTGATCCCCGAGGCCGACTTCATGGCGACGATCCGCGCCAACTACATGAAACTCGCGCTCGCCGTGGGGGCCGCCCTCCTCCTCGTCGGCTTCTCGGCCATCGTCATCTCCCGCAGCCTCCTCGTCCGCCCGCTCGCCGGGCTGGTCGACGAGACGGAAAAGATCGCGCGCTTCGATCTCGACGCGGTGCGCCCGGTCGAAAGCAGCGTAGTGGAGGTCGCCGCCCTTTCGGACGCGATCGGCCGGATGAGCCGCGGCCTCGGCTCCTTCCGCCGCTACATCCCCACCGATCTCGTGAAGGCGCTGCACGAAAAGGACGTGGTCGCCGAACTCGGCGGCCAGCGCCGGACCATGACGATCATGTTCATGGACCTCGAAGGCTTCACCACCATTTCCGAACGGCTCGGCCACCGCGTCGCGCCGCTCCTCGCCGATTATTTCGGCGCGATGACGCGGGCGATCCAGCGCCATGGCGGCACCATCGACAAGTTCATCGGCGACGGCGTGATGGCCTTCTGGGGCGCCCCCGCCTATGACGAGGAGCATCCGCTTCACGCCTGTCGCGCCGCGCTGGACTGCCAGGCGGAGATGGACCGCCTCCGCAAGGAATGGACCGCGCGCGGCCTGCCGGCGCCGCGGCTCCGCATCGGCCTCACCACCGGGCGCGTCGTCGTAGGCAATTTCGGCTCGGAAGAGCGGCTCAACTACACCGTGATCGGCGACCCCGTGAACCTCGCCGCCCGGCTCGAAGGGATGAACCGGGGCTACGGCACCGGCATCATGATCTCGAAAGAGACGTGGGAGCTGGTGAAGTACGACATGCTCGCCCGCCGGATCGACGTCGTGAAGGTGAAGGGCAAGGACGAGCCGACGACGCTCTACGAGCTTCTCGCGCCGCGCGACGAACAGGGCCGCGTCGCCGGCTTCGACTGGGTCGAGACCTACGAGGCCGGCTATGCGGCGATGACCGAACGGCGCTGGGCGGAGGCGGCGGATGCCTTCCGCAAGGCGCTCGAGGCGAAGGGCGGCGAAGACCGTCCGATCCGCGGCCATCTCGAACGGATCGAGACGGAGCGCGGCGCCGAGCCCGCCCGCGCGCGGGTCCGCGCCGTCGAACCCGAGCCCGGCGCGCCGAGCCGCCCGCAGGTCTGAACGCAGGCTGGCTGGAACGCTATCAAGGTCTCGCTGCTGACGCTTCCGCGGCGACGCGCGCGAAGGGCTTCGCCTGAATGCCGGCCGGCCCTACTCGACCTCGTCGGACAAACTCTTCCCGCCGGCCCGAAGCGGCGCCCCGTCGAGCCCATAGACGAAGCTCGCCGCCTCGAAGAGCGGGAACGGGATGCGGAGGCCGAGGCGGCGCACCTGCAGGAAATTGATCGCGATATCGGGCGGCGAGACGACGCCGACCGGCAGCCGCCCCGCCGCGGACGGGTCCGCCAGCACCGCCTCTGCGTAGACGGCGGCGAGCCGGGCGTTCGATTCGAAGCTGACCCCGATCGAAAGCGCCGCGCTCGCCTCGCCCGCCTGCACCACTTCGGGCGCGACGGAGAGGACGGGAACCCGCCCCGAAAGCCGGTTGATCGTCTCGATCTCGGCGAAGACGGCCGTCGCGCCGGTGATCCAGAAGAGGCTGTCGTCAAGCTCCGGGTCCGCCGCCTGCATCCGCGCCATCGCCTCCGGCAGCAGGCGCTCAAGATCGGCGCGGGCGCGCTGCGGCCCCTCCACCGCCACGGTGAAGGCCTCGACGCCGAGCGCCCGGAGCGCCGCCTCGATCGGGCGGGCCTGCGTCTCCACCGCGCTCGTGTTTTCCGCGTCGGTGAGGATCGCCACGGCGCGAAGATGCGGCTTCAGGAGCTTCAGGTTCTCCACCTGCGCCTCGACCAGGAGGTTGAGCGAGGTGAAGGCGACGTTTCGCCCGCTACCGGCCTCGTAGCCGGCGATCTGGCCGAGCGGCACCGGGTCCTTCGCACAGATCGTGACGGTCGGAACCGGCGGGTCCTCCGGCCGGCCGACCAGCCATTCCACCGTCTCCGAGCCCATCGCCATCATGAGCGCGGCGCCCGAGGCGGCGGCCTCCGCCAGGATCGCTTCGCCCCTCGCCGGATCCCGCTCGTAGTTCACGGCGCGCACCTCGAGCGGCTCCGCCCGGGCGGCGAAGGCTTCGAGAAGCGTCGACATGGCGATGTCATAGGCGGTGGATTTCCGCGGATAGACCACCACCACGCGGCGGAGCGGCCCCGCCGGCGCGGCGCGGAGCCGAAGCCGCACCTCCATCTCGTTCGCCGGGTCCGGCAGGTCCACCGCCCAGAGCGCGTCGGCCGCCGGGTCGATCTTGAACCAGCCGCCGATGCGCTGGAACCCGGCGCCGTTCACCGCCCAGGCCGGCAGCGCGACGAAGAACGCAAGGAGAAGCGCGGCCGCGGCCTTCATGGCTCCGCCCCTCCCTGCGCCGCCGCGGCGACCAGCGCGAAAAGGCAGGTGAGGCCGAGGAGCGCGGCGGCGATCCAGACGAAGGCCATGCCGCCGCCCGATGCGGCGAGCGCCGCCGCCGCGACGCCCGGCCCGGCGACATGGCCGGCCCGCTCGACGATCCGGTAAAGCGCGGTGGCGGTCGGCGCGCCGAGGCGCCGCGCGGCGCCCGTCGCGGCGACATAGGCGAAGACCGGCGCGTTGACGCAGCCATGCGCCAGGCCGGTGAGGAAGACGCCCGCCAGCGCAAGCGCGGTCGCCTCCCACCCGCCGACCGGCAGAAGCGAGGGCGCGCCCACAAGCGCGATGCCGAGCGCTGCGCCGGCGCCGCCGAGGAGGAGGAGAAGGCCCGAGCGCCCGGTCCGGTCCGCATACCGGGCGGCCGGCCCGGTCGCGAGCAGCACGCCGACGGCGTAGAGCATGAGGATCTGCCCGATCTCCTCCGCCGCCCAGCCCTGCCCGGCGAGGTAGAGCGGCGCGGCGAAGACGATCACCCCGGTCAAGGCCGCCTTGGCCGGCGCGCCGACGAGGAGGAACGCGCCGAGGAACCCGGCCGAGCCGAAGGCGCGCGGCAGATCACGGAGCCGCGCCGTCGGGCCGGCCGCGCCCGCGCCGTCGATCCGCCGGGCGAGCAGCGCGACGAGAAGCGCCGCCCCCGCCGCGAGAAGGAAGACGCCCGACGCCCCGAGATCGGCGACGAGGAGCGAGCCGATCGCCGCCCCGGCGATCATCCCGCCATTGAAGCCGAGCACGATCACCGCCGCCGCCCGCGTCCGGCCGGAAGCGGGCGCCGCGAGGAGCGCGGACTGGACGCCGATCAGCATCATCCCCTGCCCCGCCCCGGCGAGGCCGCGCGCCGCGACCAGCGCCTCGAAACTCCCGTAGAGCGCCGGCAGCGCGCTCGCCGCCGCGACGAGAAGCGCGCCGGCGACGACGATGGCGCGCGGCCCGAACCGCGATGCGGCCGCCGTGGCGGGCAGGAGCGCGATGAGGAAGGTCGCGAAATAGGCGCTGAAGACGAGAGACGCGCCGCCCGCCGACGCCGACCGCGTCTCGGCGAGCTGCGGCAGGAACCCGGCGGTGAGGAAATCGGCGAAGACGGCCAGAAAGAAAACCGGGCGGAGCGCCTCCGGCCGCGCCGCGCCCTCGCCGTCCCGCCGCGCGAGGCCGAAGGCGGTGGCGGCGACGAGACCGGAGGCGATGAGGAGCGCCGCGAAATTCCGCACGCTCCGCGCCACCGCCCGCCAGACGACGGAGGCCGGCAACGCCACCGCAACCGCCGCCGCCCCGCCCGGCAGCGGAACCCGGTATTCGAGCGCGCCCGCCGGCGCCCGCCAGGGCGCGCCGATCGCCTTCGGGTCGTCATGCGCCACGACGCGGCCGTCATGGATCAGCCCCACTGCCGCCACGTCCCGGTTGGCGCGGGCGTAATCGGCGAGGAGCGCGTCGAGCCCGGTCACGTCCTCAAGTCCGAGCCCGTACGCGAAAAGCGGGCCGACGCGGCCGGCCAATGTCTCGGAAATCGCCTTGGCGCGGGCCTCGGCCCCTTCGGCGTAGAGCGCGGCGAGGCTCGCCGTCACCGCCCCGGCGACGACCAGAAAGGCGAGCGCGAAGGCGGCGACGAGCCGCCCGCGCCGCCGCTCGACAAATGCATGGAGAAAGAGCGCGACGCAGAGGAGCGCGGCGAGCCCCGAGAGGAGCGGCAGCGGCCGCGCCGCGCGTTCGGCGAGCGCCCCCCGGTCCAATCTGAATTCGAGCGCCCCGGCCGGGCCGAACCGGCCATCGAGCCGGCGGAAGA
>CALFYQ010000448.1 GCA_937952085.1 uncultured Paracoccaceae bacterium
AAGAAGCCGAGGAAGAGATAGGGCACGAGCAGAAGGAGCGTGAGCTGCCAGACCGGCAGGTCGAACTGCGTCAGCCAGAGCGTCAGCTGCTGCGGCGCCTGCGTCGTCGTCAGCGCGAGGCCGAAGAGCCCCGCCCCGATGATCAGGAGGAAGACCGCCGAGGTCGTCACCCCCGTCTCGACGAGGCCGCGCCAGATGATCTTCGCCCGGTCCTTCCCTCGGAAGAGGACGATGAGAAGCGCGCTCGCCGCGCCGAAGGCCGCCGCTTCCGTCGCCGTGCCGATGCCGAGATAGATTGTCCCCATCACCACGAGGAAGAGGAAGATGATCTCCCAGCTCTGGCGAAGCGCGGCGAGCTTTTCGGAAAGCGGCGCGCCCTTGCCCCGCATGTCCGGCCCCGCGCCCGGCGCCAGCTTCACCCAGCCGAAGAGCATGATCGCGTAGAGGACGGCCGTCAGGATTCCGGGCACGATGCCGGCGAGGAAAAGGTCCGGCACCGAGGTTTCGGTGGCGATGGCGTAGACGATCAGAAGGCCCGAGGGCGGGATCAGCACGCCGAGCGTCCCCGCCGCGGCGACGGAGCCGGCCGCGATGGCGTGGGAATAGCCCTCCTTAAGCATCCTTGGCACCGCGACATGTCCAACCGTGGCGGTCGTCGCCAGGCTGGAGCCGGAGACGGCCGCGAAACCGGCGCAGGCGAAGACCGTCGCCATCGCCAGCCCCCCCGGCAGCCCGCCGACCCAGACCCGCGCCGTGTCGAATGCCCGGTGCGCGATCCCGGCCGAAAAGCTCATATGCCCCATGAAGAGGAAGAGCGGCAGCACGACATAGGCGAGGTTGGCCGAGGCGGAGTAGGAGAAGGTGGAGACGAGGAACTCCGTCGCGATCCAGGGCCGCGTCAGCCCGAGGCCGATCAGCCCCGCCGTCAGCAGCGAGAAGGCGATCGGAACGCCGAGCGCGAGAAGCGCGAGCATGCCGCCGAGCAGGCCGAAGCCGAGCGCGAGATCCATCTTTCGTCAGCCCTTCAGATCGCGCCGCTATGATGCGGCAGCCCGGCCCTGATCCGCTCCGCGCCGCAGGTCGCCGTCCCTATGAGGTCGGAGAGGAGCTGGACGACGAGGAGGCCGAGCCCCGCGGCGAGGATGATCCGCTCCGGCCAGATCGGCCAGGCATGGACGCCGAAGGACATCTCGCCCTCCGCCGTCGAGGAGATCGCATAGCGGATCGATAGCCAGGCGATGACGCTCACCCCCGCCAGCGACACGAGGAGCGAGCCGATCCGCTGGAGCCGCCGCCAGCGCGGCGAGAGCGCGTCCACCAGCACGGTCACCTGCAAATTGGAATCCGTCGCCTGCGCCCCGGCCATGCCGAGGAACACCTTCACGATCAGCAGCATCACGCTGATCTCGGTGGCGAGCGGCAGCGGCGAGGCGAAGAAGGCCCGGCCGACCACGTCCACGATGATCACGATCATCATCAGGCCGGTCGCGACGCCGCTGAGCGAGCCGACCGCGATGCTGAACCTCGAGATGGCGACGAAAAGCCCGACCATCCTGCGTCTCCCCAACGTTCGGAGGGGCGGGCCGCGCCATGAGGCGGCCCGCCGGTGGCGAAGCCGCGATCAGCCGCCGGTCTTCATCTTCACATAGGTGGCGAGGCCCGGGCTGTAGACCGCCGCCGCCTCGTACTTCTTCACCAGTTCGACGAAGCCGTCATAGAGCGCGCCGCCATTCGGCGTCACCGCGCTGGCGCTTTCGATGAACTTTTCCCGCATCAGCGGGCCCATCACCTTCTTCCATGCGGCGGCTTCCTCGTCGTTGGCGAGGATCACCTCGATGTCGCCGGCCTCCTCCATGAACTTCCTGGCGGCGTCGGCCATCGCGGCGTTGATGAGCTCGACATAGCGGCCCGGCACCTCGGAGGCGACTTCGAGGAGGAGCGTCTTCTCGTCGTCGGAGAGCTTCTCGAACCGCGCCTGGTTGAAGGAGGCGATGGAGACGGAGTTGATGCCGAGCCGGCCGGCGTCGGAGACGTATTTGACCACCTTGGGCAGGCCGAACTTCACCGCGCTGTCGAAGGGCGCATTGGCCATGGCGTCCAGCGCCTCGCGGTTCACCGCCTCGACGGCGTCGGCGAAGCCCATCGGCGCCGGCGCGCCGCCGCCCGCCTCGACGCCCCAGGCGATCGCCGCCACGGCGCGGATGCGCTTGCCCGCCATGTCCTCCGGCAGCCGCGCCGCGAAGTTCCCCCAGATGCCGCCATCCGGGAAGGGCAGCGCCCACATCATCTTCACGCCCTGCGACGAGAACTCGTTCTGCAGGTCCGCGTTCGACTCGTAGAGATCGCGGAAGGCGTAAACGACCGCATCCGCCTTCTCGGTGATCCAGGGCAGGACGACGTTCGAGAGCGGATAGGTCTTCGGGTTGTAGGCCTGCGGCGTGCCGGTGGCAAAATCGACCGCGCCGCGGGTGAGCCCGGGATAGATGTCCGGCGCCTTCATCAGCGCGCCGCCGTAATAGCGCTCGAACGTGATCTCGCCGCCGCTCCGCTTCTCCACCTCGTCCATGAACCAGGTGTCGAGCGTGGTGGAGATCGAACGCTCCGAAATGTAGCTGGCGTAGACCAGCTTGGTTTCCGCCTCCGCTGCGCCGGCGAAGCCCGCCGCCAGAGCGGCGGAGGCGGCAAGCGCGGAAACGATATTTCTGCGGCTCAAAGTCGGGTTCATCGCATCCTCCCAGTATCATCCGGGCGGGTCTCGCATGTCCCCGCTCCTGAGTTCCCCAAGATCGTTCCGGGCGCCAAGCCCGTCGGAACGACCTTATTCCTGAGTATCACGCAGGTTTAGCCGCTCTCAAATGAACTAAACTCAATCCGCGGAACAAGGGAACCGGAATCCGCCGCCTCGGCGAAGTGATCCGGCGCGACCGTTGGCGGCCGGCCCGGGCGTCGGAGCAGCCCGCGCAGAACGCGTGTTGAAGAAATCGTTTTCGCATGATCCTCTCCGCTCGAAGCGCATGGGAGGGCCGGATGGACGGATCGGGTGAGGCTGGAGGTTTCGCGGGCCGCGTGGCGGTCGTCACCGGCGGCGGGCGCGGGATCGGTCTCGCCGTGGCGCGCCGGCTCGCGGCGCGGGGCGCGCGGCTCTGCCTCTGGGCGCGAGGCGAGGCGGCGCTCGACGCCGCGGCGGCGGAACTCGGCTCCCTCACCGAGGTCGAAACCGCGCGCGTCGATGTCGGGTCGGAGGCGGAGGTGCGCGCCGCCACCAGGGCGGCGATGGCGCAGTTCGGGCGGATCGACATCCTGGTGAACAACGCCGGCGTGCTCGGCCCCCGCGCGCCGGTGCAGGATTTTCCTGCGGCGGATTTCGAGGCGGTGCTCCGCACCAACCTCACCGGAACCTTCCACTGCTGCGCCGCGATCGTGCCGCACATGGTGGCGGCCGGCTATGGCCGGATCGTCAACGTCGCCTCCGTGGCGGGGAAGGACGGAAACCCCTTCGTCTCCGCCTATGTCGCCTCGAAGGCGGGGCAGATCGCGCTGACGAAATCGCTCGGCAAGGAGCTGGCGAAGACGGGCGTTCTGGTGAACGCCGTCACCCCTTCGGCGAGCGAGACGGAGATCTTCGGCGCGCTGGACGCGGAGCGGGCGAAGCGGCTTCTCGCCAATGTGCCGATGGGCCGGTTCGTGGAGCCGGACGAAGTGGCGCGGCTGATCGAATGGCTCTCCAGCGAGGCGTGCTCCTTCTCGACCGGCGCGACCTTCGACATCTCGGGCGGCCGCGCCACGTTCTGACCGGCCGCTCAGCTCTCGCCATCCTCGAGCTGGCGACGGACGAGGGCCTCCGTCTTGCCGAGATGGGCGTCGGCCGCCGCCTCGGCCTTCCGCACGTCTCCGGCGAGCGCCGCCTCGGCGATGGCGCGGTAATCGGCGAACCGCTCCCGCCGGCCGATGGCGAAGGCGCGGCGGATGAGGTTCGCCTGAACGCTCGGCACGATCCGCATAAGTTCCCGGTTCTCCGAGGCCGTCATCAGCGCCCGGTAGAAGGCGTTTCGCGCCCGCGTCTCCTCGAACCCGTCCTCGCCGGCTTCATGCGCGGCGAGCCGGTCCCAGGCGGCGCGCAAGTCCACCCGGTTCTCGCCACGGTCGATCCGCTCCGCCGCCTGCTTGGCGCCGAGGGCGATGCAGCGGCGAAGGACGAGGATGGCGTCGAGCGCCTCTCGCGGTGAGAGCCGGCGGATCTGCGCGCCGCGATGGGGCGAGATCTCGACCAGGCCCTCGGCCTCGAGCCGCCTCAGAGCCTCCCGCACGGTGGCGCGGCTGAGACCGAATGCTGAAACGAGATCGGCTTCCACGAGCCGCTGGCCGGGCGCGTATCGGCCTTCGTGGAGCCCGCGCACGATCTCCCGCACCAGCCGGTCGGAGGCGCTTTCGCGCGACGCGGCGCCCCTGCCCTTCAAGCCCGGTCTCTCTTCGCCTTCGCCCATGCGCCGCCTCATCCGATCGGCGGCAGACTTGGCGTGGCGCCGCCCTCTGTCAACATTATTGTCTGACAATCTTGCCTGCCAAAACGGGAGCGCCTATTCTCCCCCTCAGCAACCGAGTCGCCCGGCTCCGCCGGGCCGGCCAGATGAGAGGCGAAGCGATGATCCCCGAGAAATCCGCACGAACCCGCGCGCTGGAGGAAAAGCTGCTCTCCTTCATGGAGACGCATATCTATCCGAACGAGGCGCGCTTCTACCGCGAGGCGGAGGATCTCGGCCCCTGGGCCGTCTATCCCGTGGTCGAGGAGTTGAAGCCCTTGGCGAAGGCGGCGGGGCTCTGGAACCTCTTCCTGCCGGAGAGCGAACACGGCGCCGGGCTCACCAACCTCGAATACGCCCCGCTCTGCGAGATCATGGGCCGCACGCATCTCGCGCCCGAGGTCTTCAACTGCAACGCGCCCGACACCGGCAACATGGAGGTGCTGGCGCGCTACGGCACCAGGGCGCAGCAGGACCAGTGGCTGAAGCCGCTCCTCGCCGGCGAGATCCGCTCCGCCTTCGCGATGACGGAGCCGGACGTCGCCTCCTCGGACGCGAAGAACATCGAAAGCTCGATCCGCCGCGACGGCGACGAATACGTCATCAACGGCAAGAAGTGGTACACAACCGGCGCGAC
>CALFYQ010000449.1 GCA_937952085.1 uncultured Paracoccaceae bacterium
CGAGGACAGACGCACGCTCGAGCCGCCATGCGCCCGCCCCGGCGCCGCCGCCGCTCCCCGAATTCTTGCGTAGTTGATTGTTTTATCTAGTATATAGGCCGGGGCGCGCCTCATATGCGCCCCCCTCGCGCAATTCCCTTGCGGCGCTCCCCGCGCGGGCCTACTGATCGAGAGAATGATAATATGATCAAGGGAGCGCCGAATGACCGAGGCGCGAAGCGCGGCGAAGCCGATCCGCCTGACCGAGCCGACCGACCTTCTCGGCGAATGCCCGATCTGGCGGCGGGGGGAGGACGCGCTCTACTGGATCGACGTACGCGGCAAGGCGCTCCAGCGCCTTTCCCTCGCCGACGGCGGCCGGCGGCGCTGGAGCCTGCCCGAGATGATCGGCAGTTGGGCCATCTCCGGCGCGGGCCGCGCGCTCGTCGCGCTGGAGACCGAAATCGCCCGCCTCGATCTCGCCGCCGGCTCGCTCGAGCGCGTTGCGGCGCCGCATCTCGGGCTCAGCGACATGCGCTTCAACGACGGGCGCTGCGACCCGCGCGGCCGCTTCTGGGTCGGCTCGATGAATGACCGGACACGGGAGCCGGTCGGCGGCCTCTATCGCCTCGGCGGGGCCGGTTGCGAACGGGTGCTGGACGGCGTCGCGGTGCCCAACAGCCTTTGCTGGTCGCCCGACGGACGGGCGATGTATTTCTCGGACGGGCGGGAACCCGTGATCTCGGTCTTCGACTACGATCCGGCGACAGGCGCGCCGTCCAACCGGCGGGAATTCGCGCGGCTCGAGGCCGGCGCGGGCGTGCCGGACGGCGCCACCGTGGACCGGACGGGCTGCCTCTGGTGCGCGATCTACGGAACGGGGGCGCTCCACCGCTACGCGCCCGACGGCGCGCTGATCGAGCGGATCGAACTGCCGATCAGCCAACCGACTCACTGCGCCTTCGGTGGACCTGACTACGCGACCATGTTCGTCACGACCGCGCGGCAAAGGCTCGCGCCTGAGACGCTTGCATTGCAGCCCGCCGCCGGGTCGGTCCTGGCGCTCGACGTGGGCGCGCGCGGGGCGCCCGAGCCGGACTTCGCCCATTGAGAGGCAGGCGCAACAGGGGAGAGACGGATGCAGTTCTATGAGCTTTCGACGCTGACGGCGCCGGTCGGCGCGCTGATGCCGGCGGGTCAACGACTGGTCGGCGTCATGAATGCGGTTCTCGACTTCTTCGGCGAACCCGGCGCGGGCGAGTTCCTCGGCGCCTGGACTTCCGACATCTCGCGGCAGAACCGCCTCGTGCTCCTCCGGGCCTTTGACGATCTGCCTGCCATGGTGGAGGAGAAGCGGCGCATCTTCATGAGCCGGAACCCATTTGGCTGCGGCGCCTCGCTCGCCCGCATCGAGGTGGAAAGCTACGCGCAGTTTCCCGGCCTGCCGCCGGTGCGGCCGGGGGCGCACGGCCCGATCTACGAGTTCCGCGCCTACGAATTGAAGATCGGCGGGCTCGCGCCCACGCTGGAGGCCTGGTCCGGCGCCGTGCCGGGGCGCAGCAAGGTCTCGCCGCTGCTCACGGCGATGTATGCGCTCGATGGCGCGCCGCGTTTCACCCATATCTGGCCCTATGAGAGCCACGAGCGGCGCGCCGCGCTCCGCGCCGAGGCCTTCGGCTCCGGCGTCTGGCCGCCGAAAGGCGGGCCGGAATGGCTGGAGACGGCGATGTGGTCCGAGATCTACGCGCCGGTCGCCGGCTCGAAGCTGGTCTGATCCATTACGAGCGGCGACGAGATGAGACGATATCGGAACAAGGACCTGGCGTCGTGGATGGCCCGGGTTCTGGAGACGGTCGACATGCCGCCGGAGGACGCCCGCACGGTCGGGCGCAGCCTCGTCGCGGTGAGCCTCCGCGGCGTGGACACGCACGGCGTCGCGCAGTTCCCAGCCTACCTCAAGCTCTTGCGCGAAGGGGCCGTGAAGGCGCGACCGCGGATCGCCGTCGCCGGCGAGGCGGCGCTCCTGACCATGGACGCCGACATGGCGAACGGCTACGTCGCGATGACACGGGCGATGGCGGCGACCATAGAACGGGCCCGCTCGCTGGGCGCCGCCGCCATCTCGGTGGGGCGATGCGGCCATCTCGGCGCGCTCGGCCATTTCGCCGCAATGGCGGCGGAGGCCGGGATGATCGGCTTTGTGGCGCAGAACGGCCCGACGCTCATGGGCCCGCCGGGGGCGAGGCGGCGCGCCATCGGCAACAACCCGCTCGCCTTCGCGATGCCGGCGCCGGATGGGCCGCCCGTCGTCTTCGACATTTCGCTGAGCGAGGCGGCCTACGGCAAGATCGCGCAGCGCCCCGAAGGCGCCTCCATCCCGGAAGGATGGGCGCTCGACGAGACCGGCGCGCCCACCACGAACCGGGAGGCGGCGCTCTCGGGCATCCTGCTTTCGCTCGGAGGGTTGAAGGGGATCGGGCTCGCCATGCTGGTCGAGGCGCTGGCGGGCGGGCTCTCGGGAACGAAGCCGCTCGACGCCGGCGGCCCCTTCGGCGGCTTCGCGCTGGTCGTCGATCCGGCTGCGGCGGGCGGCGCCGGGGCCTTCGCCGCGCATTCCGCCGACTGGATCGCCACCTACCGCGCCTCCCAGGAAGGAGCGCGCTATCCGGGCGAAGGCGCGGCCCGCTGCATGGAGGAGCGGCGCGCGCTGGGCGTGCCGGTTCCCGCGCGCCTCTGCGCGACGCTCGCCGCGATCGGCGAAGATGCGGGCGCGGCCTTCCCCGAACCACTTGACTGAAAATGGAGGCGGCCATGCGGTTCGCGAGTTTCGACATGGACACGGGCGCCTCGTGGGGGCTCTGGCGCGAGGAGGGGGTCGCGCCCGTCTCGCAGCCCTTCCGCGCCCGCTTTCCGACGCTTCGCGCCGCGCTCGCCTGCGACGCGCTCGACGAGGCGGCGGTGTCGCTCGACCCGATCCTGCCGGAAGCCGCGTTCCGCCTCCTGCCGCCGATCCCCGACCCGGGTAAGATCATTTGCATCGGCAAGAACTACGCCGACCATGCGGCGGAGAGCGGAGACGCGCCGGCGCCCTATCCCAGCCTATTCCTCCGTTTCGCCGACACGCTCGTCGCGCATGGCGCGCCGCTGAGGCATCCCGGCATCTCGGAGCAGTTCGACTACGAGGGCGAGCTTGCGCTGGTCATCCGCCGCCCGGCCTGGCGGGTCTCGGAGGAGGAGGCGCCCGCCCATATCGCCGGCTATTCGCTCTTCCTCGACGGATCGGTGCGGGACTGGCAGTTCCGTCACTCCCTCGCCGCCGGCAAGAATTTCCCCGGGACCGGCGGCTTTGGCCCGTCGCTCGTTACGGCGGACGAAATCGGAGATCCGGCCGCGCTGACCGTCGCGACCTGGCTCAATGGCGAGGAGGTGCAGCGCGCGCCGGTCTCCGACCTGATCCACGCCATTCCGCGGCTCGTCTCCTACGTCTCCTCCTTCACGCCGCTCTCCCCAGGCGACGTGATCACGACGGGCACGCCCGCCGGCGTCGGTTTCGCGCGGACGCCGCCGCTCTGGATGAAGCCCGGCGACTTGGTCGAAGTGGAGATCGGCCGGGTGGGCCGCCTCAGGCACGAGGTGCGGGCCTAGTCGAGGAACTCTCCGCCGCCGGCGACGAAGGCGGCGTCGACATGGCGGTCAACCGCTTCGACGAATCGCTCGACCTTGGCCCTTTCCGCCTCCCGGTCGTTCGACAGTGCGCCCCTTTCGGAGGCGGCGTCGAGATGCGCGAGGATCATGTCGAGCCGCCGCCGCGGCGCGACGACGACGCCGTCCGCGCTTGCATGGACCGCGTCGCCCGGCTCCACGATCACCCCGCCGCAGCAGACCGGAACGTTGATCTCGAACGGCCCCGCCTTCGGCCCCGACCAGGCGGAGACGCCGGTTCCGTAAAGCGCCAGCCCATCCCGCTCCGCCTCGGACGCGTCCCGATAGGCGCCGTTGACGACAAAGCCGAGCGCGCCGCGCAGCACCGCGCTGAGAAGCAGCTGGTGGCCGCCGAGGCACCAGTCGACAAAGCCCTGCGCGTCGATCACCAGCACGTCGCCCGGCCGCGCCATGGCGATCGCCTTGACCACGCCGAGATTGTCGCCCGGCGGGCATTTCACCGTCAGCGCGTTGCCGCAGATCGCCGGCGCCTTGCCATGGAGCGGCGCGATCCCGGCCATCGTGTACATTCGGCCCACCGCATCGCTCACATCCGTCACCGGGTAGGCGGCGAGCCGCGCCAGCCCTTCGGGCGCTGCGCGCGGCGGGTTGCGCCGGATCAGCGAGGGCAGGATCGGCGGACGGTGATGGAGATGCGCCGCCGACACCCCGGCGCCTTGTTCGTTCATCCTGTTT
>CALFYQ010000450.1 GCA_937952085.1 uncultured Paracoccaceae bacterium
CTTCTCCGGGGCCGCCGCCTTGTCGAGATAGACATGGCAGATGCCTTCGAGATGGGCGAAGACCGGCACCCGCGCCTCGGCCTGCACCCGGCCGACCAGCCCCTTGCCGCCGCGCGGCACGATCACGTCGATCCATTCCGTCGCCGTCAGCATGGCGCCGACGAAGGCGCGGTCCCGCGTCGGGGCGATCTGCACCGCGTCCTCGGGAAGGCCGGCGGCGCGGAGCCCGTCGATCAGGCAGGCGTGGATCGCGCCGGAGGAGTGGAAGCTTTCCGACCCGCCCCGGAGGATCGCCGCGTTGCCCGACTTGAGGCAGAGCCCGCCGGCATCGGCCGTCACGTTCGGCCGGCTCTCGTAGATCACGCCGACGACGCCGATGGGCGTCCGCACCCGGCGAATGCGGAGCCCGTTCGGCGGGGTCCATTCCGCCATCACCTCGCCCACCGGGTCGGGCTGCGCCGCCACCGCCCGAAGCCCCTCGGCCATGCCGGCGATGCGGCCCTCGTCGAGCAGGAGCCGGTCGCGCATCGCGGTGGAAAGGCCGTCCGCCGCCGCCATGTCGGCCGCGTTCGCCGCGGCGATCTCGCCCTTCCGTTCCATCACCGCGTCGGCAGCCGCGTTCAGCGCCGCGGTCTTGGCCTCGGATGGCGCGAAGGCGAGTGCCGCCGCGGCCGCCTTCGCCCGCGCGCCGATCTCCGCCATCGCCGCCGCCGCGTCCCGCCTGTCGCCGTCCATCGCCGCCTCCGTCAGCCCCAGAGCACCATGTCGTCCCGGTGCGCCATCGCGGCGCGGCCGGCATAGCCGAGCGCCGCCTCGATCCGGTCGGAGCGGAGCCCGGCGATCCGCCGCGCCTCCTCCGCGCCATAGCTCACCAGCGCGACGCCCAGCGCCGCGCCATCCTCGCCGGCGATCGCGACAGGGTCGCCGCGGTCGAACGCGCCCTCGACCCGCCGCACCCCGGCCGGCAGGAGCGATTTCCCGCGCCGGAGCGCGCTCGCAGCGCCGGAATCGACGATCAGCCGCCCCTCCGGCGGCATCGCCGCGATCCAGAGCTTCCGCGCCGCCTGCGGGCTCGCCTCCGGCGCGAACCAGGTCGCTCGCGCGCCGGCGAGAAGCGCGCCGATCGGCCGCTCCCGGTCGCCGAGCGTGATCGCCATGCCGCAGCCCGCTTTCATCGCCGTCTTGGCGGCGAGGAGTTTGGTCTTCATCCCGCCCTTGGCGCCCGCCGTCCCGGCGCCGCCGGCCTTCGCCTCGATCTCCGGCGTCAGCTCCGTCACCAGCGGGATATGCGCCGCGTTCGGGTCGCTCCGCGGGTCGGCCTCGTAAAGGCCGTCCACGTCGGAGAGGAGCACCAGCGCGTCCGCTCCCGCCATCGCCGCCACCTGCGCGGCGAGCCGGTCGTTGTCGCCGTAGCGGATCTCGTCGGTGGCGATGGTGTCGTTCTCGTTCACCACCGGCACGACCTCGTGCGCGAGGAGGGTGCGGAGCGTGGCGCGGCCGTTGAGATAACGCCGCCGGTCGCGGCTGTCGTCGAGCGTCACCAGAACCTGGCCCGCCTTCAGCCCGTGCGGCTCCAACGCCGCCTCCCAGGCCCGCGCGAGCCGGATCTGCCCGACCGCCGCCGAAGCCTGCGCCGCTTCGAGCGGCAGCGCCCCCGGCTTCAGCCCGAGCGCCCGGCGCCCGAGCGCGATGGCGCCGGACGAGACCAGCACCACCTCCGCCCCCCGCGCCCGGAGCGCGGCGAGATCGGCGGCGAGCCCGGCGACCCAGGCGCTGCGGACGGCCCCGGTCGCCCCATCCACCAGGAGCGCGGAGCCGACCTTCACCACCACGCGACGCGCCGTTCCGAGCGCCAGCGCAGCGGGCGAAAGCGTCAGGGCTTCCACGGCGCGGGCTCCCCTTCCTCCACCGCCTTCTCGGCCCGGCGGGCGCGGTCGATCTCGGCGCAGAGCGCCCGGAGCGCGCCCTGCACGCCCGCGCCGGTGGCGCCGGAGAGCATCCGCACATCCTCCGCGCCGGCCTCCTCGAGCGCGGCGCGCTTTTCGGCGGCGGCCTCCTCGGTCAGCGCGTCGATCTTGTTGAGGGCGACGATCCGCGGCTTCTCGTCGAGCCCGCCGCCATAGGCGGAAAGCTCCTCAACGATGGTGAGGTAATCCGCCGCCGGGTCTTCCGACGCGCCGTCGACGAGATGCAGCAGCACCGCGCAGCGCTCGACATGGCCGAGGAACCGGTCGCCGAGGCCCCTGCCCTCATGCGCGCCCTCGATCAGGCCCGGAATGTCCGCCAGCACGAATTCGCGCCCGTCGAGCCCGACGACGCCAAGCTGCGGCGCGAGCGTGGTGAACGGGTAATCGGCGATCTTCGGCCGGGCGTTGGAGACGGCGGCGAGGAAGGTGGACTTGCCGGCGTTCGGCAGCCCGACCAGCCCGGCGTCGGCGATCAGCTTCAGCCGCAGCCAGAGCGTCCGCTCCACCGCCGGCTGGCCGGGGTTGGCGTGCCGCGGCGCCTGGTTGGTGGAGGTCTTGAACTGCGCGTTGCCCCAGCCGCCATTGCCGCCGCGGGCGACGACGAGCTTCTGGCCCGGCGTGGTGAGATCGGCGACCACCGTCTCCTCGTCCTCCTCCAGCACCTCGGTGCCGACCGGAACGCGAAGCACGATGTCGTCGCCGTCCGCGCCGGTGCGCTGCTTGCCGGCGCCGCCCTGGCCGTTCTGCGCGAAGAAGTGCTGCTGGTAGCGGAAGTCGATCAGCGTGTTGAGCCCTTCGGCCACCTCGATGATCACGTCGCCGCCGCGGCCGCCATCGCCGCCATCCGGCCCGCCGCGCTCGACGAACTTCTCCCGCCGGAAGGAGATCGAGCCGTTCCCCCCCGCGCCCGAGCGGACATAGACCTTGGCGAGATCGAGGAACTTCACGATCCGAACTCCAGCGTGAAGAGGCGCCGCGGGCGCATCTGGTTGCGCGCGACGGAGAAGATCTCTCCCCGCCCCGTTTCGCGGAAACCCGCGTTGGTCAGCACGTGGACCGAGGCCTCGTTGCCCTCGCCGACCCCGGCGTCGAGCCGCGAGACGCCGCTCGCCCGCGCCGCCTCGACGACGGCGAGCGCCGCCTCGGAGGCGTAGCCGGTGTTCCAGAACGGCGGGCCGACCCAGAAGCCGAGCTCCTTCATCCCCTTGCGGCTGATGACGCTGATCACCCCGATGAATTCCGGCCCCTCGATCTTGCCGGCGTCCATCGCCCAGACATGCTCGCTCGCCCGGTCGCGGAGCGCGCGCTCGATGAAGGCCTCGGCGGCGCCGGGCGGATAGGGGTGGGGAACGGCGGCCAGCATCTCCGCCACCCGCCGATCGCCCACATAAAGGGCGATCGGCCCCGCATCGGAAAGGCGGGGGCGGCGGAGCGTCAGGCGCTCGGTCTCGATGGCGTCGGGCAGGTTCATGCCCCGATCCTCTTCTTCGCGCTCATGCCGCAGGCGGCCGGGAGCGTCTTGCGCGGGCCTTGATACGCCACGGCGCGTTGCGCTCCCAGTCCCCCGCCATGATCGAGCCGTGGGGCTCGATCTCGTCCACCACCTCGGCCAGCCGGAACCGCTCCATCGCGGCGCGGACCGTGGCGGCCGGCTTGTAGGCGCTCGGCAGTTCGGAGACATCGATCTCGCCGGAGAAGAAGCGGACGTCGAGCCCCGCCGTCTCCGCCGCGAAGATCTCCGCCTCGCTCCGCCCTTCGAGCCGGCGCTTGTGCGCCGTGCGCGAGAGGTTCCGCCCCGCCCCGTGCGGCGCGAAGCCGAGCGCCCCCGGCGCGTCGCCGCCGCGGACGATCAGGATCGGTTCCGCCATGTTGAGCGGCACGATCTGCACCCCCTCGCCATCCGGCAGGAACGCCGGGTTGACCGGCGTCGCCCCCTTCGCGTGGTGGAAGCGGTCGCCCTCGCGGAAGACGAAGTTGTGCTCGTTCCAGAACCGCCGCTCCGGATTGGCGCGCCCGCGGTCGGACCAGAGCGACTCGAGCGCCGCCTGGTGGATCGCGTTGTGGTTCGCCTTGGTCCAGCGGCGGACGAGCTGGAGCGCCTCCCAGTAGGCGCGCCCCTCCTCGCTGTCCGCCGGAATCCAGGCGTTCTCCTTGGCCGTCGCCGGAGAGAGCTTCCGACGCCATCGCTCCGCCGCCTTCATGCCGAGCGTGTAGAGGCCAGCCCCCGGCCCGCGAGAGCCGTGGTGCGTGACGAGACAGGCGTTCCCCGTCGCCTTCGAGCGGCCGACGAAGGCGAAGTGGTTGCCGTCGCCCTGCGTGCCCATGTGTTCCTGCGCCGCCTGCAAGATCTTGGCGTCGCGGAGGAAGGCGTTCTCGCGGAACGCGTCGAGGAGCGCGAGCGACACGGTGAAGCGCCGCCCGTTCGCGCGCCCGCCCGGCCCGAAATGGGTGACCTTGTGAACCGCGTTCAGAAGGTCTTCGGGGCTCGCCTCCCGCACCTCGGTCAGCATCACCGAGCAGCAGATGTCGGCGGAATGCATCCCCGGATGGATCGCGTTCTCGGCCGTGACGACTCCGCCGACCGGGATGGTTCCCTCCGGCCCTGCCGGGCAGGCGTCCGGCATCACGGCGCCGGCGCGGATCGTCGGCGTCCGCATCAGCGCGGCCATGCTAGCGCGCACCCGGGCCGCGTTCGCGGCCTCGAGTTCGTCCTCGGCCTCAAGATGGAAGGCGAAGTCCGGCGCGGCCTGGAGGGGCAGCTTCGGCGCCGGGCGGCGCGCCTCGACGAAGGCGGCGAGCGCCTCGCCCGAGAGCCCCTGCGCGTTTGCCTCGACGAGCGACGCGCCGAGTTCGGGCCCCTGCGGCAGCCCGAGCGACATCAGTTCCCTGGCGGTGACGACCATGACCTGCCTCCTTGCGGCAAGCCGGCCCCCCGGAACGAGAAAGGGGACCGGCGTCTCCGCCGATCCCCCCTGATGCGCTTCAGGGCGCCGATCGGCGCTACTCGGCCGCCTCCGTATTCGGGAGGACGGAAATGAAGGTGCGGCCCAGCCGGCCCTTGTGGAACTTCACCGCGCCCTCGGCGGTCGCGAAGATCGTATGATCCTTGCCCATGCCGACATTGGCACCCGGCCACCACTGCGTGCCGCGCTGCCGCACCAGGATGTTGCCTGGGATCACGGCTTCGCCGCCGAACTTCTTGACGCCAAGGCGCCGGCCGGCGCTGTCGCGGCCGTTGCGTGAGGAGCCGCCTGCTTTCTTGTGAGCCATCTCGATCTCTCCTTACGCGCCGGCGTTGATCGCCGTGATCTTCACCAGCGTCAGATCCTGACGGTGGCCGCGGCGGCGCTGCGAGCTGTGCTTGCGCCGACGCTTCTTGAAGCTGATCACCTTCGGGCCGCGGGTCTGTTCGACCACCGTGGCCTCGACCGACGCGCCCTCGACGCGCGGCGCGCCGACGGTGACGCCCGCCTCGCCGGAGACCATCAGCACCTCGTCGAAGCGGATCGTCGCGCCGGCCTCGGCCTCGATCTTCTCGACCGTGAAGATGTCGTTTGCGGCGACGCGATACTGCTTGCCGCCCGTCTTGATCACCGCGAACATGTCGCGTCCTTCCTCATCGCTTCCGCGCCCTGCGGCGGCGGTTTCCCGCGCTTGATGGGCCTTGGCCCGCCTCGGACAGCGCGCCCCGCCGGATGACGAGGCGAAATTGCTCCGCCGCCGCGGCGCAAGGCGCCCCGGCGGAGCGCGCCTTATCCATGAAACGCCCCCGACGGTCAAGCCGTTGGGTCGGGCCGCCCGCGCCCGCGCGCGAGGGGCGCCAGGGCTCAGATCAGCCCGGCCGCCAGCGCCGCGCCGAAGATCGCCCGCTCCCCCTCGATCGAAAGCGCGGCGGCGGCGAATTCGGCGTCGACCCAGACCGGGTGATGATCCGGCTCGCTCGGCGCCGCGACCCGCCGGCCGGCGGCGCAAAGATAGATGTGGCAGATCTTTTCGGCGTGGAACCCGTATTCCGGCATGTAGGTGAAGCGACGGTAGGCGCCGAGCCGGCGGAGCGGCCGGATGCGCCAGCCGGTCTCCTCCATCGCCTCGCGGTGAAGCGCGCGGAGCGGCGTCTCGCCGGAGTCGATCCCGCCCCCCGGCAGCGCCACCTCCTCGCCCGGGCTGGCGTTGAGCGCGAGCAGGACCCGGCCCTCCTTTGCGATGACGCCATAGGCGCCCGGCCTCATCCGGTGCCGCACCCCCGCCTCCGGCCAGTCTCCGAAGCGCCGCATCGCCTTCTCCCGCCCTCCGCGCCGGTTTGCGCGGCGCAGCAAAGCGCACTATCAGGGCGCCCGAGCCGAGGAAAGACGACCGTGGCCCATCCCGGAGACGACAGCATCCTGCCCTTCCAGCTCGACCGCGCCTCGATGCGCGGCCGGGTCGCGCGGCTTGACGGCGCGCTCGACGCCATTCTCGGCCGGCGGGACTGGCCGGCGCCGGTGGACGCGCTGGTCTCCGAGGCGGCGCTGCTGACCGCGCTGATCGGCCAGACGATGAAGCTCCGTTGGCGGTTCTCGCTGCAGATCCGCGGCGAGGGGCCGATCCGCCTCGTCGCCACCGACTATTTCGCGCCCGAGGCGGAGGGCGAGCCGGCGCGGATGCGCGCCTGGGCCGGCTTCGACGCCGAGGCGCTGGCCGAGGCCGCGGGCGCGCAGCCCTATGACCTGATCGCCCCCGGCGTCGTCGGCGTCACCATCGACCAGGGGCCGGGCATGGCGCCCTATCAGGGCGTGACGCCGCTTTCCGGCGGCTCGCTCTCGGCCTCGCTCGAGACCTATTTCGCCCAGTCGGAGCAGATCGCCACCCGCTTCGCCGTCTGCGCCGCGCTGGCCGAGAGCCCGGGCGAGAAACCCGCCTGGCGAGGCGGCGGCATCATGATCCAGCAGCTTCCCGGCGAGGGCGGCCGCGCGCCGGACGCGCCCTCCGGGCAGGATGGGCTGATGAGCGCCGAGGACGTCGCCGGCCTCGAAGGCCGGGAGGAGGATTGGGGCCGCGTCGCGATGCTCCTCTCCACCGTCGAGACGCATGAGCTGATCGGCCCGCATGTCGCGCCCGAGACGCTGCTCGTTCGGCTCTTCCACGAGGAGGCGCCGCGGGTCTGGCCGGCGCAGCCGGTGCGTTTCGGCTGCACCTGCTCGGCCGACAAGGTGGAGGCCGCGCTCGCCGGCTACGGGCCGGAGGAGTTGGCCGAGATGATCCGGCCGGATGGTTGGATCGGCGCGGAATGCCAGTTCTGCGGCGCCGAATACGCCATCGACCCCGCCCCGCTCGGCGGCGGGGGGCCGGCCGCGTGAAGGTCCTGATCGCGACGCCGACCACCCAGGGCTCCGTCGCGACCGCCTATGCGCACAGCCTCGTCGCCGCGACGGCCACGCTTCAGGAGGCCGGCGCCGCCTACCGCCTGCTGATCGTAGACGGGGCGGACGTGGTGCTGGCGCGCACCATCCTCGCCCACAGCTTCCTCGCCGATCCGAGCCTCACCCACATCCTCTTCCTCGACAGCGACATGGGTGTGGAGCCGGCGGTGCTGAAGCGACTGATCGGCCTCGCCGCGCCCATTGTCGGCGTCGCCTATTCCGAGCGGCGGATGGACCTTTCCGCCTTCGCCGCCGCGCTTGGCGAGACGGCGGATGTGGAGCGCGCGCGCGCCCTCTCCTCCGCCTTCACGGTGCGGATGAGCGCGGGGCGCAAGGAGGTGAAGCAGGGCATCGTCGAGGCCGACGGGTTCGGCTTCGGCTGCGTCCTCATCGCCCGGAGCCTCTTCGAGGCGATGATCGCCCGCGGCGCCGCGAAGCCGATGGTCTCCGCCAAGCTCCGCGCCAGCGGGCTCAAGGGCGAGATCTACGATTTCTTCCGCCCGATCGAGCGGGCGGACGGCGACGTGCTCTCGGAGGACTATTCCTTCTGCGAACGGGTCCGCGCGCTCGGCGACACGCCGCTCCTCTGCTATGTCGGCGGCGGCGTCTCCCATGTCGGCCAGTTCGCCTTTTCCGCCGCGTTCATCGAGCGGCTGAAGGCCGGCAAGGGCTGAGCGCGGCCGGGTCGCCTCCGCATCGCTTCGAGACAGGAGCGCCCGGCCCAATCCTCGATCCGCCTGACGATCGCGGCGCAGAGCGCACTCCCATTCGCCCCTCCCGGGCTCGGGCGACCTGCCCGGGCCGCGCGCGGCTCAGCCGGCGGAGGACACGGCAACAACCTTTTCCAACCGAACCGCCGCCACCAACGGTTGCCCCGACTCGCCCACTGCGTCAGCCTGCCGCAGAGGCCGCGCAAGAGACGCGGCGAAGCGGGAGAAGCCCAATGAACCTTCGCGTCGATCCCACCTTCCACGCCACGCCGAAGCTCGCCATGCAGGCGCCGCCCGAGACGCTGGCCTATGTGCTGCTCCTCAGCCCGGACGGCTCGAAGCCGGACGCGCTCGGCGTGGTGGATCTCGACCCGGCCTCGCCCGGGTACTCGAAGCTCGTCACCGTGCTGGAGATGCCGAACCGCGGCGACGAGTTCCACCATTTCGGCTGGAACGCCTGCTCCTCCGCGCTCTCGCCGATGGCCGGGCACGCCTTCCTCGAACGGCGCTATCTCATCATACCCGGCCTCCGCTCCTCCCGCATCTATGTGATCGACACCAAGCCGGACCCGCGGAAGCCGACGATCCACAAGATCATCGAGCCCGAGGAGGTGTTCCGCAAGACCGGCTATTCCCGCCCCCACACGATCCATTGCGGGCCGGAAGGCGTCTACGTGTCCACCCTCGGCGGCGGCGGCAAGGACGGGACGGACGGCCCCCCGGGCGTCTTCATCATAGACTGCCAGACCTTCGACGTGGTCGGCCGCTGGGAGATCGACCGCGGCCCGCAGAAGCTCCACTACGATTTCTGGTGGAACTTGCCGCGAAACTACATGGTCTCCTCCGAATGGTGCCTGCCGCCGCAATTCGAGAACGGCGTGGTGCCGGAGGACCTCCTTGCCAACAAGTACGGCCATTGCCTGCACTTCTGGGACCTCAGGGCGCGCAAGAACGTGCAGACGATCGATCTCGGCGCGAACCACCAGATGGCGCTGGAGGTCCGGCCCGCGCATGACCCGATCAAGGAATACGGCTTCTGCGGCGTCGTGGTGGACACCACGAACCTCGAAGGCTCGATCTGGACCTGGTGGCGCGAGGGCGGGAAGTTCCACGCGAAGAAGACGGCGACGATCCCGCCCGAGCCCGCCTCGGCCGACGATCTGCCGCCGCTCCTTCAGGGCTTCGGCGCCGTGCCGCCCCTCGTCACAGACATCGACCTCTCGCTCGACGACAAGAACCTCTACGTCGCCTGCTGGGGCACCGGCGAGATGCGCCGCTATGACGTTACGGACCCGATGGCGCCGAAGCTCGCCGGCTCGGTCCATACCGGCGGCATCGTGCGGCTGGCCGAGCACCCCTCCGGCAAGCCCTTCGGCTGGGGCCCGCAGATGTTGGAGATCAGCCGGGACGGGCAACGCGTCTACTGGACGAACTCGCTCTACTCGACCTGGGACGATCAGTTCTATCCGGGCGGCGGCGCCTCGGCGATGGTGAAGGCCGTCGCTGGCGCGGACGGCTCCTTCGTCCTCGACCCGGCCTTCTATGTCGAGATCCCGGCCGGCTGGCGCGCCCATCAGATCCGCCTCGAAGGCGGTGACTGTTCGACGGACAGCTTCTGCTACCCGTCGGTGTGAGCCGGGCCGCGCCCCGCCTCCGCGCCGCCGCCCGATGAGCGCCGATGCGTTCGGCCTCTGGGCGGCGGTCGTCGCCGCGGGGCTCTGGCATGGGCTGAACCCTGGAATGGGCTGGCCGCTGGCCGTCTCGGCCGGGCTGATGGGGCGCGGGCGGCGCGACGTGGCGGTGGCGCTCGCGCCCCTGGCGCTCGGCCATCTCCTCTCGATGCTGGCCGTGCTCCTCCCCTTCGCGCTCGTCTCCGCCCTCCTCGTCCATGAGCGGGAGATCCGCCTCGCCGCCGGCGGGCTCGTCGTCCTGGGCGGACTGGTCCTTCTCGCCCGGCGGGGGCGGCACCCGCGCGCCCTCGCCCGCATCCCGCCCTCGCGGCTGGCGCTCTGGTCCTTCGCCGTGGCGCTGGCGCATGGCGCGGGGCTTATGCTGCTGCCGCTCTATCTCGGCATCTGCGCCACTCTGCCCGGCGGCGCCTCGGCCCTCGCCGCGGATGGCGGCGCCGCGCTCGCCGTCGCCCTCGTCCATACCGGCGCGATGATCGGCGCGGGCGGAATCGTCGCCCTCCTCGTCCATTCCTGGCTCGGGCTCGGCTTCCTGAAAGCGAGCTGGTTCAATCTCGACGCGGTCTGGGCCGGCAGCCTCGTCCTCGTCGGCCTCGCCGCGCTTCTCGCCGCCTGAGCGGCGTTGACCTGCCGCCCGCCCGCGCCATGTTGGCCGCGATGACCGATGCGACGGCCGAAGCCGCCCTCCCCGCACGCGGCCGCCTCTGGGCCGAATTCCTCGCCCTCTTCCTCGGCGTGCCCGCTCTCATGGCGGTCTACTTCGGCAGCTACCCGCTCTTTCCCGCGCTGATCGGCCTCACCGTCCTCGCCCTGATCCTTCTCGCCCTCACCCCCGGCTGGCGCTGGCGGAAGCTCCTGAAAGGGCCGGTCCTCGGCGAATGGCGCATCGTCCTCGGCTTCGCCCTCGCCACTGCGCTCGTCTGCTACGCGGTGATCCAGTATGCCGCGCCGCAGCGCTTCCTCGCCATGCCGCGCTACAATCCGCAGCTCTGGCTGGCGATCATGGTCCTCTACCCCGTGCTTTCCGCCCTGCCGCAGGAGATCATCTACCGGTCCCTCTTCTTCGAACGGTACGGCGCGCTATTCCCCTCGAAAGCCGTGGCGATCCTCGTCAACGGCGCCGCCTTCGCGCTCGGCCATCTCTTCTTCCAGAACTGGATCGTCATCGCCATGACGGGCGCCGGCGGGGCGATCATGGGCTGGGCCTGGCTTCGCCACGGCTCGCTCGGCCTCGCCTGGATCCTGCATTCGCTGGCGGGCCAGATCCTCTTCACCTTCGGCCTCGGGATCTATTTCTACCACGGCGCGATCCGCTGATCGGCTTGACTTGCCTTCGCCCCTGCGGTTCATCCGCCCCGGCCTTCCGGAGGAACCGACGATGCACCGCTACCGCAGCCATACCTGCGCCGAGCTCCGCGCCGCCCATGTGGGCGAGACGGTCCGGCTTTCCGGCTGGGTCCACCGCGTGCGGGACCATGGCGGCATCCTCTTCATCGATCTTCGCGACCATTACGGCGTGACCCAGGTCCTCGCGGACCCGGACAGCCCGGCCTTCAAGGATGTCGAGCGCGTCCGCTCCGAATGGGTGATCCGCATCGACGGCGTGGTGAAGGCGCGCGATCCGGAGCTGGTTAACCCGAAGATCCCGACCGGCGAGGTCGAGGTCTTCGTCCGTGAGCTCGAAGTGCTCGGCCAGGCGGACGAGCTGCCCCTCCCGGTCTTCGGCGAGGTCGAATACCCCGAGGAGACCCGCCTCAAGTATCGCTTCCTCGACCTCCGTCGGGAGAGCCTTCACAACTCCATCGTGCTCCGCTCGAAGGTGATCTCCTCGATCCGCCGGCGGATGACGGATCTCGGCTTCATGGAGTACCAGACGCCGATCCTGACCGCCTCCTCCCCCGAGGGCGCGCGCGACTTTCTGGTGCCGTCCCGCCTCCACCCCGGCAAGTTCTATGCGTTGCCGCAGGCGCCGCAGCAGTTCAAGCAGCTGATCATGGTCGCGGGCTTCGATCGCTACTTCCAGATCGCCCCCTGCTTCCGCGACGA
>CALFYQ010000451.1 GCA_937952085.1 uncultured Paracoccaceae bacterium
GTGTGCTGCCCGAAATGGAAGATCGAGGCGGCGAGAACGGCCGAGGCGCCGCCCTCCGTCACCCCTTCGACGAGATGGTCGAGCGTGCCGACGCCGCCCGAGGCGATCACCGGCACCGGCACCGCGGCGGTCAGCCGGCGGAGGAGCGGGAGATCGTACCCCGCGCGCGTCCCGTCCCGGTCCATCGAGGTGAGGAGGATCTCCCCCGCCCCCTTCTCCGCCATCAGCCTGGCGAAGCCGATCGCCTCGATCCCGGTCGGCGTGCGGCCGCCATGGGTGAAGATCTCCCACCGCTCCGGCCCGACCGCCTTGGCGTCGATGGCGACGGTGACGCACTGGGCGCCGAACTTCTCCGCCGCGGCGGCGACGAAATCCGGGTCCTTCACCGCGGCGGTGTTGATCGAAACCTTGTCGGCCCCGGCGCGGAGCAGCGCCTTGATGTTGTCGATGGTGCGCACCCCGCCGCCGATGGTGAGCGGCATGAAGCAGCGCTCCGCCGTGCGGGAGGCGACGTCGAGGATCGTCTCGCGGTCGTCCGAGGAGGCGGTGATGTCGAGAAAGCAGAGCTCGTCCGCCCCCGCCGCGTCATAGAGCGCCGCCTGCTCCACCGGGTCCCCGGCGTCCACCAGATCGACGAAGTTCACGCCCTTCACGACGCGCCCGTCCTTCACGTCGAGGCAGGGGATGACGCGGACCTTCAGCATGGCCGCGCCTCGGCGCTCAGCGGCATCTTGCGCACCAGTTCACGTCGTCCCACCCGTCGCGCCGCATCGTTCGAAGCTCCGCTTCGGCGCGCTCGCGGCTCTCAAAGGGGCCGAGCCATTCGTCATTCCGCCCGGAATGAGACGCCTGCGTTCCGCGGCCGTCCTGACATTAGCTGCATCCCGCGAGATGCGCGCGCCCGCGCTTGTGGGTCCAATTCCGGTAGACAAAGTATGTATCCGCCATCGCATTGTCGTTGGGTCGCATGCCGAACGCCTCGAACCGGCGTCGCCCAAACAACATTCTCGGAGCGGGGAATATTTGCAAGGCCGCGGGCCTGGCCCACGGCGTCGCAGAGCTCCGGCTACCACCATCACCCGCGCGAGCCTCGCGGCAGGTGGGGCGCGCCTTCCGGCAGATGATGCCATGCCGGCGCGGAGGCGCACCAGATCGCCGCCTCCGAGCGATAGCCGGGGTCTTCGTCGAAGGCGCCGACCTTGATGTAGACGGTTCCCGCGAAGGCTTCCGGCGTCGAATGGGTCGGCGCCCCGCAAGTCTCGCAGAAATAGCGGCTGACCGGCGCGCCGCTCGAGCCGGGGATCGTGTAGGCGCGCGGCGCGCCCTTCACGATGCGGAAGCGGTCCGTCGCGGCGCCGACGAGATAGGAGGGCGCGCCGCCCGAAACCTTCTGGCATTCCGCGCAATGGCATTCCGCCATCCGCAGGAACGGCGTCTCCACCTCGAACCGCACCGCGCCGCAGAGGCAGCCGCCGGTCTTCGCCTCGCCCATCTACGCCTCCGCCGGTTCCGCCAGCAGCCGCACCGCGGCCCCGAGGTCGATGCGGCCGTCATAGAGCGCCCGGCCGGAGATTGCGCCGTCGAGCGGGGCGCCGCAATCGCGGAGCGCGCGGAGATCGTCGAGCGAGGAGACGCCGCCCGAGGCGATCACCGGGATCGAGACGGCGCGGGCGAGCGCCGCGGTCGCGGCGACGTTCGGCCCCTGCATCGCGCCGTCCCGCTCGATGTCGGTGTAGATCAGCGCGGCGACGCCGGCGTCCTCATAGGCGCGGGCGAGGTCCGCCGCCTCGGTTCCCGTCGTCTCGGCCCAGCCTTCGACCGCCACCTTGCCGCCCCGCGCGTCGATGCCGACCGCGACGCGGCCGGGATGCGCCCGCGCCGCCGCCTTCACGAAGGCCGGGTCCCGCACCGCGGCGGTGCCGAGGATCACCCGGCGCACGCCCTTCTCCAGCCAGGCTTCGAGCGCCGCCATGTCCCGCACCCCGCCGCCGAGCTGGAGCGGAACCGGGATCGCGGCGAGGATCGCCTCGACCGCCGCGCCGTTGGCGGACTTGCCGGCGAAGGCGCCGTCGAGATCGACCACATGGAGCCATTCCGCCCCGGCCGCCACGAACGCGCCCGCCTGCGCGGCCGGGTCGTCGTTGAAGACCGTCGCCGCCTCCATGTCGCCGCGCAGCAGCCGGACGCAGGCCCCGGCTTTGAGATCGATCGCGGGGTAAAGGATCATCGGCGGCTCCGGCTCTCTCCGCGCGCCTTTAGCGCCTTCCGCCGCGCCTCGCAAACCGCGGCTTGACGAGGCGGGCCGGGGCGCGGACCCTCCGGCCAAGACCATTGTGGAGGTTCCCGATGCGCCGCCCCGTTCTCGCCGCCGCCCTCGCGCTTCTCGCCGGGCCGGCCCTCGCCGACGCGACCGGCCGCTGGGCCACCCAGCCGAACGAGGAGGGCGGCTTCCTCATCGTCGACATCCAGCCCTGCGGCGAGAAACTCTGCGGCACCATCGTCGAGGCCCGGCGCGACGGCGCGGTGCGGGCGGATTACCCCCATCTCGGCCGCAAGATGATCACCGACATGGAGCCGGACGGGCCCGACAAGTGGGACGACGGCGAGATCTGGGCCCCCGACGACGACAAGACCTATTCCGCCAGCATGGAGCTGAACGGCGACGTGCTTTCGGTCGAGGGCTGCGTGATCGTCTTCTGCCGCGGGCAGGACTGGAAGCGGTTTCCGTAATCTCCGTCGCCTCAGGAACGGTTTGTTAGCCAGCTTCGGGCAGGGTCCTCTCTTCTACGGATCGTAGCGGAGAGCGCCGTGAAGCCGTTCTTTGTCGCTTGCGCCATGCTTTTCTCGGCCAGTGCTGCGCAAGCGGGCCTGTCGGACGAGATCGCCGCGCTCCATCGGGAGCGCGCGGGCGCGGACATGGGCGTGATTCGCGACCATATCGGCCGTCTCGCCGTGCTCGCACGCCGCCGCATCGCCGAGATCGGCCTCGACCAGGCGCTCGACGAGTTCATGAAGGACCCGTGGCGGCGCACCGCCAACGGCCTCCATCTCTGGGGCGTCACCCGCGCCGGCGTGAGCTGGTTCGACGCCGGCCATCCCGAACTGGTCGGGCTCGACGTCAGCGAAATGTCGGACATCGAAGGGCGCAACTGGTCCCGCCTCGCCTGGGAATCCGGGGCGGGGACCGGCGCTCGGGTGTTCGAGATCCTCTTCCCGCATCCGATCACGCTCCATTCCATGCACGGGCTGCACGAATGCTGGCTGGTCGGCGCCGGCGACCGGGTGCTCTGCGCCGGCGCCTTCGAGGACAGTGACCGGTGAGGGCGCGGGCCGGCGTCCGCTCGCCGGCCGGGGCGCGGCTCCGCCGCGGCCTGCGCCGCGCCGGCCGCTGGTTCGTCTCCCTGCGCGTCCAGATCGTCGCGCCGACGCTCTTCGCCGCGCTCGCCCTCGCCCTCGTCACCGC
>CALFYQ010000452.1 GCA_937952085.1 uncultured Paracoccaceae bacterium
ACGTGTGCGCGAAGAGCGGAAACTGGTACGGGAAAAGCAGCGAGACGCCGGAGACGGCGATGGAGCCGCCGAACACGATCACCGCCCAGAAGACCAGCTTCTGGCCGAAGTTGAACTTCTTCGCCGGCGGGTGGCCCTTGCCGACGATGCCGCCGCCCTTGGCGATCCAGACGAGATCGAGCCGGCTCGGGATGTTGTGGACGACCCAGAAGAGGAAGACGAGGACGAGGCCGACCATGAAGGCCCAGGCCACGTTGTCGTGGATCAGCTTCGAGTAATGCGCCAGCGCGGCGTAGGCCTCATGGCCCATCCACGGGATCAGCCCCTTGCGACCGAAGAGCGAGATGAGGCCGGTGACGCCGAGGAGGATGAAGGAGCCGGCGAGTAGCCAGTGCGCGAAGCGCTCGATCAGGTTGAAGCGGAGGATGCGGACGCCCGAACGGCCGTGGCTGATCCGGATCCGGCCCCGCACGAGATAGAAGGCGGCGAGGAGCGCGAGGGCGCCGAGAAGCGCATAGCCGCCCCAGGTGGCGAGCGGGCCCTTCCGGACCTCTTGCCACCACATGCCGCCGTCCTGCACGAGGACGCGCGCGACGGGGCCGCCGGCCGAGACCTTCACATCGGCCGTTCCGAAGCGGAGCGCCTCCCAGACCTCGGCGTCCGACGGGCCGCCGCGGGTGCCGAGCTGGCCGGTCAGGCCGCGCACCGCGCCGGAGGCGCTGTCCATGTCTCGCGCCTGGCGCGGATCGGCCTCGCCGCGCTGACGGGCGAGAATGTCCTCCAGCGTCTGCCGGCCGTCCTCCGCCGCGACGGGCGGGGAGGGCGGCGGCGCGACGGCCTGCGAGAGCGCCGGCAGGGCGGCGATGAGCCCGAGGGCGAAGGCGAGGAGGGCGGCGATCGGCGCTTTCATGTCGTGCTCCGCGTCATTCGAGGCTCGCGACTGCGAACGGCCCCGCTCGCGAAAGCGGGGCCGGACCAGGCGCAGCGGCGTGGGGCCGGCTCAGCCGCCCTTCTGGTCGTAGGCGGTGCCCCAGCCCCAGGCGCCGGAGCCGAAGCCGCGCGCGACGACGCGCTCGCGGTAGATCGCGGAGACGTCGTCGCCGTCGCCCGCCAGAAGCGCCTTGGTGGAGCACATTTCGGCGCAGATCGGAAGCTTGCCTTCGGCGATCCGGTTCCGGCCGTACTTCTGGAACTCCAGCTCCGACATGTCCTCTTCCGGGCCGCCGTTGCAGAAGGTGCACTTGTCCATCTTGCCGCGGCTGCCGAAGTTGCCCGCCTGCGGGTACTGCGGCGCGCCGAACGGGCAGGCGTAGAAGCAGTAGCCGCAGCCGATGCAGAGGTCCTTCGAGTGGAGCACCACGCCGTCATCGGTCTGGTAGAAGCAGTCGACCGGGCAGACCGCCATGCAGGGCGCGTCCGAGCAGTGCATGCAGGCGACGGAGATCGACCGCTCGCCCGGCTTGCCGTCATTGATCGTGACGACCCGCCGGCGGTTCACGCCCCAGGGCACCTCATGCTCGTTCTTGCAGGCGGTGACGCAGGCGTTGCACTCGATGCAGCGCTCGGCGTCGCAGAGGAATTTCGCTCTCGCCATATCTCGATCCTCCCTCAGGCCGCCCAGATCTTGCAGAGCGTGGCCTTGGTCTCCTGCATCTGCGTCACCGAGTCGTAGCCATAGGTCTGCGCGGTGTTCGACGCCTCGCCGAGCACGATCGGGTCGGCCCCCTTCGGGTATTTCGACCGGCGGTCCTCACCCTGGAACCAGCCGCCGAAGTGGAAGGGCATGAAGACGACGCCGGGCGCGACGCGCTCGGTGAACATCGCCATGACCTTGACCTTGCCGCCCTCCGGCCCTTCGAGCCAGACATCGGCGCCGTCGCGAAGGCCGAGATCGTTGCCGTCCCGCGGGTTCACCTCGACGAACATGTGCTGCTGCAATTCGGCGAGCCAAGGGTTGGAGCGGGTCTCGTCGCCGCCGCCCTCGTATTCGACCAGGCGGCCGGACGTGAGGATGAGCGGGTAGTCCTTCGAGAAGTCGTTCTTCTGGATCGACTCGTACATGGTCGGGACGCGCCAGAACTTCTTGTCGGCGTAGGTCGGGTAGTCCGCCACCAGGTCGCGCCGGTTGGAATAGAGCGGCTCGCGGTGGAGCGGCACCGGGTCCGGGAAGGTCCAGACCACGGCGCGGGCCTTGGCGTTGCCGTAGGGGGCGCAGCCGTGCTTGATCGCGACTCGCTGGATGCCGCCCGAAAGGTCGGTCTTCCAGTTCGCCTTCGGCCCGCCGACCGCGTCGATCGCGGCCTTCTCCTCCGCCGTCAGGTCGCCGTCCCAGCCGAGATCCATCAGCATCTGCATGGTGAATTCGGGGTAGCCGTCCTGGATCTCGGAGCCGACCGGATAGACCCCCTCGGCGAGGAGGTTCTGGCCGTTCCGCTCGACGCCGTAGCGGGCGCGGAAGCCCATGCCGCCCTCGGCGACCGGCAGCGAGATGTCGTAGAGGTTGGCCGAGCCCGGATGCTTCATTTCCGGCGTGCCCCAGCACGGCCAGGGCATGCCGTAGAAATCTCCGTCGGCCGGGCCGCCGATGGCGCGCAGCGTGGTCCGGTCGAAGGTGTGCTGGTTCTCCATGTGGAGCCGCATCCGCTCCGGCGACTGGCCGGTATAACCGACCGTCCACATGCCGCGGTTGAACTCGCGGGTGATGTCCTCGACCAGCGGCTCGTCGCCCTTCACCTCGATGTTCCGGAACATCCGGTCACTGAAGCCGAACTTGTCGGCGAAGAGCTTCATGATGACGTGGTCGGGCTTCGACTCGAAGAGCGGCTCGACCACCTTCTCGCGCCACTGGAGCGAGCGGTTCGAGGCGGTGACGGAGCCGTAGGTCTCGAACTGCGTGGCCGCCGGCAGGAGATAGACGCCGTCGGTCCGGTCCTGCATCACCGCGGTCATCGTCGGATAGGGGTCGATGACGACGAGAAGGTCGAGCTTCTCCATCGCCATCTTCATTTCCGGAAGCCGGGTCTGCGAGTTCGGCGCATGGCCCCAGAACACCATCGCGCGGGTGTTGTCCGGCTGGTCGATGTTGGCCTTGTCCTCGAGGACGCCGTCGATCCAGCGGGAGACGGGGATGCCCGTCTCCTCCATCATGATCCGGTCCTTCCCGTCGGCGCCGGCGCCCGGCATCGTGGCGAAGCGGCCCTTCAGCCAGTCGAGATCCTCTTCCCAGACCCGGGCCCAGTGCGCCCAGGAGCCTGCGGCGAGGCCGTAATAGCCCGGCAGCGTGTCGGCGAGGACGCCGAGATCGGTCGCGCCCTGCACGTTGTCATGGCCGCGGAAGATGTTCGTGCCGCCGCCGGCCGCGCCCATGTTGCCGAGCGCCAGCTGCAGGATGCAGTAGGCGCGGGTGTTGTTGTTGCCGTTGGTGTGCTGGGTGCCGCCCATGCACCAGATCACCGTGCCGGGGCGGTTGTTCGCCAGGGTCTGCGCGACGCGGCGCAGCTGCGAGCCCGGCACGCCGGTGACGCGCTCGGTCTCTTCCGGATCCCATTTCGCGACTTCGGCCCGGATCTCGTCCATGCCCCAGGTGCGGGTGCGGATGAACTCCTTGTCCTCCCAGCCGTTCTGGAAGATGTGCCAGAGGATGCCCCAGACCAGCGCGACGTCGGTGCCGGGCCGCATCCGCACATATTCGTCGGCATGGGCCGCGGTGCGCGTGAAGCGCGGGTCGCAGACGATCAGCGGCGCGTTGTTCTCCTCCTTCGACTTGAGGATGTGAAGGAGCGAGACCGGGTGCGCCTCGGCGGGGTTGCCGCCGATCAGGAAGATCGCCTTGGAGTTGTGGATGTCGTTGTAGGAGTTCGTCATGGCGCCGTAGCCCCACGTGTTCGCGACGCCCGCGACCGTGGTGGAATGGCAGATCCGCGCCTGGTGATCGATGTTGTTCGTGCCCCAGTAGGCGGCGAACTTCCGGAGGAGATAGGCCTGCTCGTTGCTGTGCTTGGCGGAGCCGAGCCAGTAGACGGAATCAGGTCCGCTCTCGTCGCGGATCTTCATCATCTGGTCGCCGATCTCGTTGATCGCGGTCGCCCAGTCGACCTTCACCCACTCGCCGTTCACGAGCTTGGTCGGGTATTTCAGCCGGCGCTCGCCATGGGCGTGCTCCCGCACCGAGGCGCCCTTCGCGCAGTGCGCGCCGAGGTTGAACGGGCTGTCCCAGCCCGGCTCCTGGCCGATCCAGACGCCGTTCGCCACCTCGGCGATGACCGTGCAGCCGACCGAGCAATGGGTGCAGACCGATTTCACGTTGGTGATCGCGGCTTTCATCGCGGTCTGCGCTTCGGCCTTCCGCACCATGCCGCCGGTCGCGCCGATGGCCGCGAGGCCGCCGATGGCGAGGCCGGAGCCCCGCAGGAAGGCGCGCCGGTCTACCGTGCGCTCCCCGGCGCGGGCGAGAAGGCTTTCGGTCCGCTGGCGATGAGTGGCTGGCGCCGTCTTCTTCTTGAGCATTGTCTCGTCTCCGATGCCGGTTCGGCCGGGCGTTCGATGGGGCGGCGCGCGCTCAGAAGCGCGCGCTGTCGAGATACGCCTTCACATGCGCGGTCTTGCGAAGGCCGGCGCCCTTCGGCGCCTCGGCCTCTTCGGCCGCCGCCTCGCCGCCGATGGCGACGACCGCCGCCGCCGCCGGGGCGGAGCCGGCCAGCTTCAGGAAACCGCGGCGATCGACGTCGGCTTCGTTCTCCTTCGGCTTCATCTCTGGTCCTCCCATCGTCTCGACCCTCCCCCTCTGCCCGTTCAGGCGCCGTCGGCGCCCGCCATGCGGAACGCGTCCGCCTCGATCTTCATGAACGCCCGGCCCACCGCGCCGACCGGCGCGTAGAGCTTCGCCTCCGACGCGCCTTCGAGATCGGCGAAGAAATGCGGCGCCCAGATCCCGACATGGCGGTTGAAGAATTCCCGCTGCCGCGCGACGGCGAGCGGCGCGCCGAACCGGCCGAGGATCAGCCCGGCCATGATCTCGCAGAGGCTGGCGATGTGGTCTTCCGGCTCGAACACGTCCGGCGCCCGCTCGACGCCGAGCGCGAGCATGTCGCTGCGGAGCGCCGCGAGCGGCTTCTCGTTGAGAAACCCGGTGAGGTAGACGCTGGCGTAGGGGAGAAGCTCGCCCCGCCCGACTCCGATGAAGAGGCGGTTGTATTCCCGCTCGGCGCCCGCCGGGGTCGCCTTCGCCGCTTCGGCCGCGAGCGCGTTCACCGCGCGGCCAAGCTCCGAATCGTCGCCGGCGAGGTCCCGCGTCCGCCGCAGCATGGCGGCGTCGGGCGCACGGGCGAGCAGCGCAGCGAGA
>CALFYQ010000453.1 GCA_937952085.1 uncultured Paracoccaceae bacterium
GGCATCAGGGGCACTCGGATCGGTTACGTACCGGCGGAGCGATAGCCGAGCCGGCCGGACGGTTCAGCAGTCGCCGGCCCGGAGCGGCGCCGGGAGGCGCCGTCAGCTCGCCTCGCGCTCGCCGAGCTTGATCTGCCGGGCCCGCAGAAGGATCGCGTCCTCGAGCTTGCGCGCCGTCTCGCCGGAAACCGGCGCCGTCACCCAGGCGCCCGCCGGATCCCGCACCTCGCGATAGACCGCGACCTGCAACGCCCGCGCCGCAAGCTCCGGGCTCTTCACATAGGCCGTCACCTTGAAGCGTTCGTTCGGCGCGTCGGGCGAGGCCGCCCAATCGGTCGCGATCACGCCGGTGAAGGGGTCCGTCGAGGCGAGTGGGAGATAGGACAGGGTGTCGAGCGAAGCGCGCCAGAGGTAGCGGTTCACCGGGGTGAGCCCGCCGGCCCCGCCGGCGCCCTCGTCGAGATCGAGAAGATCCGTGATCCGCGAATTCTCGTAATTGCCCGCCGCGCCGCCGCCGCTGTTGCGCGGATCCTCGCGCGGCTCCGACGGCTTCCCGCCGCACCCCGCCAAGAGCGCCGCCACGGCGAGCGCCGCGGCCGCAGCCAGACGATGAGATCCCGCCATGCGCAGCTCCCCGTTCGAACGCGCGATCACTAATCCGAAGCCTGCTGCGGAGTAAAGTCGCCGTGGCGCGACTCCGCTCTGTTGCGAAAAAAACACGCATGTGCCCGGCGCGTCGAACCGCAAAGCGATCCTGCTTGACCGGGCGGGGCCGCTTGGATGAAACGATGCTCACTCAACGGGGCGCTCAGGCGTCTTCTGGATGGGGCGTGATAAGCGCCTTATGAACTGAGAGGGACAAATGAAGAAGATTCTCCTTGCGACCTCGGCGCTCGTCGCCGGCGGCTTCGCCACCACCGCCGCCGCGGCCGAGTGGGAGACGGGCGTCTCCGGCTACTACTTCCTCGGTGTTGGCGTTACGGACTCCAACGCGCAGGACGGCATCGGCGTCCTTCGTGATGGTGAGGTCCATGTCAACGGCCGCCTGACCGCCGACAACGGCCTGACCTTCCGCGCCCGCGTCGAGCTCGAGTCGTTCACCTCGGGCGACCAGATCGACGAGAACTGGGGCTCGGTCTCCGGCTCCTTCGGCACCCTGATGATCGGCTCGAACGACACCGTCGTCTACGAGAACCTCTCCGGCATCGGCATCGTCTACGCCCCGGGCGCTCGTATCGGCTACGCGGACAGCTTCGCGCTGACCACCGCGGCCGGCGTGTCCTTCTCGCCGTTCCCGGGCATCGCGTCCGACCAGATCGGCATCCACTACACCTCGCCGGACTTCTACGGCTTCAAGGTGTTCGGCTCCTACCACCCGTCCTCGACGACGGACGGCGGCGCGGACACGAACAACCCGGTCTTCGACTCGGGCTCCGAGATCTGGGACATCGGCGCGTCCTACACGGGCGACTTCGGCGACTTCTCCCTCGGCCTCGGCGCGGGTTACTCCGACATCGAGGGCGTCTCGGGCGAGCAGCTCTCCTTCGCGGCCAACGTCGGCTTCAAGGGCTTCACCCTCGCGGGCTTCTACGAGGATGAGTTCGCCGGCTCCGAGTTCGGCATCGGCGCGCAGTACACCACCGGCCCGTGGACGATCGCCGGCGGCTACGCCCACGGCTCGAACAGCGCGACCAACAACGACATCGCGTCGGCGTGGGTCACCTACACGGCGGCTCCGGGCGTGCTCTTCACGGTCGGCGTCGAGTATGCCGACGACGACACGACCAACAACGAGGACTTCGGCGGCCTGGCGTACATGACGCTGCGCTTCTGATCCTGGGGTCAGTGACTGCGGAGGGGCGAGCTTCGGCTCGCCCCTTTCGTTTGTCTATCTTTGGGTCATGGGCGGTCCTGAATTGCATCGACAGTTGAAGAGCCCAAAAACAGGGCAAAGCCGCTGCGTTTTTCATCAGACAAAATAAAGTTGTTGCACCTGCTAACATTCCCTTTGACCGCGCCGCGCGGCGACGTTTCTCTGCCACGGGGATGACCCCTGGCGCGACGGATTAGCCGCGGCGCCTTCCAGCGAGGGATCAATGAAGCGCATTCTTATGTGCGGGTCGGTGCTCGTCGCCGCCGGTTTCGTTCTGCCGTCTCATGCGGCGGAGTGGGAGACCGGGGTTTCCGGTTTCTACTTTCTCGGCGTCGGCGTAACCGACTCCAACGCGCAGGACGGGGTCGGCGTCATGCGCGACGGCGAGGTTCACGTGAACGGTCGCCTCGTGGTCGATAACGGCCTCACCTTCTCGGCGCGCGTCGAGCTCGAAGCCTTCACCTCGGGCGACCAGATCGACGAGAACTGGGGCCGCGTCTCCGGCGCCTTCGGCACGATCGAGATCGGCGGCGACGCCTCCGTCGGCTACGAGCAGGTCTCCGGCGTCGGCACGGTCTACGCGCCGGGCGGCCGCATCGGCTATGCCGACGCCAACCCGCTCACCGCGGCCGCGACCGTCTCCGAATCCGCCTTCATCGGCTTCGCGACGGACGCCATCGGCATCCACTACTTCTCGCCGGATTTCTACGGCTTCCAGGTCTTCGGCAGCTACATCCCGAGCGCCGCGACCGACGGCGCCGCCGACACCAACAACCCCGCTTTCGACGGTGGCGACGAAGTCTGGTCGGTGGCGGCCGTCTTCACTCATGATTTCGAAGCGCTCTCCTTCGGAATCGGCGCCCACTACACCGACCAGGAAGGCGTCTCCGGCGAGCAGATCGGCGTCGGCGCGAATATCGGCTACATGGGCTTCACCCTCGCCGGCTTCTACGAGGACGATTTCGCCGGCGACGAGTTCGGCATCGGCGCCCAGTACGAGACCGGCCCTTGGGCCATCGGCGGCGGCTATTCGGACTCCAACCAGCTCGACAACAAGATCGCTTCGGGTTGGGTAACCTATCAGGCCGCGCCGGGCGTGAGCTTCACCGTCGGCCTCGAATGGGCGAAGGACGAGCCGACAAACCAGGAAGATTTCGGCGGTCTCGCCTACATGTCGCTCTTCTTCTGAGCCTGCCGGCCATTGGCGGCACCGGGGCGGGCTTCGGCTCGCCCCTTCCGTTTCCGCCGCCCTCGCGCTAAGCCCCGCACATGTCTCTCGCCGAGGTTCAGCAACGCATCGACGCCGCTCTTGAGGCGTCCGGCCGTTCGCCGGGCGCAGCGAAGCTCGTCGCCGTCTCGAAGGTCCAGCCGCTCGAGCGGATCACCGCCGTCCTCGAAGCCGGCCACCGGCTCTTTGGCGAAAACCGCGTGCAGGAAGCCGCCGGCAAATGGCCTTCGCTCCGGGAACGCTTCACCGGCGTCGAGCTTCATCTCCTCGGCCCGCTCCAGACCAACAAGCTCAAGGCGGCGCTCGAACTCTTCGACGCCATCCAGTCGGTCGACCGCCCGTCCCTCGCCGAGAAGCTCTCCGCCGCCGTTCAGGCCCGCGGCGCCTGCCCGAAACTGTTCGTCCAGGTGAACACGGGCGAGGAGCCGCAGAAAGCCGGCGTCCTCCCCGGCGAGGCGGACGCTTTCATCACCCGCTGCCGCGCGCTGGATCTCTCAATCGCCGGCCTCATGGTGATCCCGCCTGTGGACGAGGAGCCGGCGCTCCACTTCGCCCTTCTCGCGAAGATCGCCGCCCGCAACGGCCTCGAAGAGCTCTCCATGGGCATGAGCGCCGATTACGAGACCGCGGTGCGCCTCGGCGCCACCTATGTCCGCGTCGGCTCCGCCATCTTCGGCGAACGCCAGCCCGCCTGAACCACGACGCGGGACCGCGCCGTCCATCGCGCCCAGATCCATCGCAAATCCCGCCGCGCGAAGGCGATGCACCCAGCCGTCGGCCGCCGCGGCCCGCGCCAGCAATGGACGAAGATCGCGCTCCCCGCCCCCGGAACGCCCGCCTCGTTCCAGTCGCTGAACAGCACGAGATCGTAGAGCCCGTCGCCCCGCCGCATCCGCTCGCAGGAGAAGGCGCGCGACCCGCGCCGACCGAGCCGATTGTAGAACGGGTCCGCCGGATCGTCCGACCAGATGTCTCGCGGGCCAGCTGGCGTCAGCGCCGGCCCATCCGGCCGCGCCATCCGATCCGCCCGCCACATTCCGCCGACGAGCCGCCACCGCCCGGCCGGCGTCCGCCCGTCGCCTTCCCGCTTCTCCACGGAGATCCCGCCGCGACCGATCGCGCAGGGAAACCGCCGGCCGCGAAACCACGCGCCCCAAGGCCCGACGACGAGATCGTCCGCGTCAGCGATCACAGCAGATGGCCGCTCTTCGCCGCCTTGGTCCGGAGATAGTGGTGGTTGTGCGCCGTCTCGCCCACGCGCAGCGGCACGCGTTCGGCGACGTGCAACCCCGCCGCCTCCATCGCCGCCACCTTGCCCGGGTTGTTCGTCATGAGCCGCACCGCCGAGAAGCCCATCGCCTTCAGGATCGCGGTCCCGATCCGGAAATCCCGCTCGTCGTCCTCGAAGCCGAGCCGGTGATTGGCCTCGACCGTGTCGAACCCCTCGTCCTGCAGGAAATACGCCCGCATCTTGTTGGCGAGCCCGATCCCCCGGCCCTCCTGGTTGAGATAGAGCAGCACGCCGGCGCCCTCCGCCCCGATCTGAGCCAGAGCGGCGCGAAGCTGCGGCCCGCAATCGCATTTTAGCGAACCGATCAGATCCCCGGTGAAACAGGCCGAATGCAGCCGGGAGAGCACGGGCGCCGCCCGATCTGGCGCGCCGATCTCGATGGCGTAGTGCTCCTCCTCCCCGCTCGCCGGCCGCCAGACCAGCACCCGCGAGTCCTCCGAAACGGTCAGCGGCACCCGCGCCGCCGAGACGAGCCGAAGGTCGATCGCGGCGCGCTCGGCCGCCGCCAGCGCCGCCTCGTCGACCAGGGTCAGCCCCGCCTCCGCCGCCTGCCGCGCCGCCTCTTCCGCCGACATCGGCGCCGCGAGCACCGAAGGGAGGAGCCGCGCCGACTTGGCGAGCTTCAACGCCATCCGGTGCGGCGCCGCCGAGCCGTCGCGCCGCGCCCCGAACGGGCCGATCAACGGCCGCGTCAACGCCAGCGCCGGGTCCGCCGCCGCGGAGGCCGTCTCGAGTCCCATCTCCGGCTCGAAGATCAGCCGCGCCAGATCCCCGTCATAGGCCCGCGCCTTCAGCGTCTCCGCCCGGCGCCGCGTGATCGTCAGGTCGAGCGGCCTGCCGAGCGCGCGGAACTCCGTCAGCCGCTCCGGGCTCAACGCCTCCACCGCCGCGGCCACCGCCCCCGCCTCTCCGGAGACGACCGCCACCGGCGCGCCGATGCGAAGATCGCCCCGCGCGCGGGCGACGACCTCCTCGGGCGAGAGCGTGAACATCGGGGTGGGCCTTTCGCTGTCCGCGGCTTTATATCCGACCGGCGGCGCGCTGAAACAATCCCGTCTCCCGGCCCACGCCTCCGTGATGGCGCGCGACCGGCTCTTGCCGCGGGCCGCGGCGGAACCAAGATCGGCCCGGCGACCTGAAGGAGGAAGAGCCTGTGACGGCGCTGAAGAAGATCCTGCTCATCGACGACGACCCCGATCTTCGGGAGGCACTCGCCGACCAGCTCGTGCTCACCGAGGAATTCGACGTCTTCGAGGCGGAGACGGGCGCCCACGGCGTCGCCCGCGCCAAGGCGCAGCTCCATGACCTCGTCATTCTCGATGTCGGCCTGCCCGACATGGATGGCCGCGAGGTCTGCCGCCTCCTTCGCAAGGCCGGCGTCCGCTGCCCCATCGTCATGCTCACCGGCCATGACAGCGACGCCGACACGATCCTCGGCCTCGAATCCGGCGCCAACGACTACATCGCCAAGCCCTTCAAGTTCCCGGTCCTCCTCGCCCGGCTTCGCGCGCAACTCCGCCAGCATGAGCAGTCCGAGGACGCGATCCTCACCATCGGCCCCTACACGTTCCGCCCCGGCGTGAAGATGCTGACCGACGGAGAAGGCAAGAAGATCCGCCTCACGGAGAAAGAGACCAACATCCTCAAGTTCCTCTACCGCGCCGCCGACCAGGTCGTGGCGCGGGATGTGCTGCTGCACGAGGTCTGGGGCTACAACGCCGGCGTCACCACCCACACGCTGGAGACGCACATCTACCGCCTCCGCCAGAAGATCGAGCCGGACCCGTCCAACGCCCGCCTCCTCGTCACCGAGAGCGGCGGCTACCGGCTTGCGCCGTGACGCTACTCCGGCGATGACGGCCTTGTGATCCGCCGCACCCCCTTGCGCCCCGCAGGCCCGTCTCCCACCTGACTTGAAGGCGGCAGGCGTCGTCTCGACGCCTCGACCGCGGCTCCGGCCTGACCCTCGGCGCCGGAGCGCCTCCGAATGAGGCGCGCGCTCGGCGGCCCCCCTCCCGCCGGGCGCGTTTCTCTCCCACGGCGTCTTGGAATCCACGCCCGCCTCGGCCAGTCTCCGCGCCGCCGGAGGAGGTCCCATGCCCGTCACCATCTGCACCTGGAACATCAACTCCTTCCGCCTGCGCGAAGGGCTCGTGCTGAAGCTTCTCGCGGAAGACCGGCCGGACATTCTCTGTCTTCAGGAGACCAAGTCCCCGGTCGACAAGCTGCCGCTCGCCGAGGCCGCCGCGCTCGGCTACGGCCATGCGCTCGCCCGCGGAGACAAGGGCTACAACGGCGTCCTCATCCTCTCCCGCCTTCCGATCGACGCCGTCGATCCGCAAAATTTCGGCGGCAAGGGCGACGCCCGTCACGTCGTTGGGCGGCTTAAATCCGGCGTCGAGATCCACAACGTCTATCTTCCCGCCGGCGGCGACATCCCGGATGTCGCGCTGAACGAGAAGTTCGACCACAAGCTCCGCTTCACCGACGATCTCGCCCGTTGGGGCGAGGCGCGGAAGGGCCCGGCCATCCTCGTCGGCGATCTCAACATCGCCCCCCGCGAGGATGACGTCTGGTCCCACAAGCAGCTTCTTAAGGTCGTCAGCCACACGCCGGTCGAGGTCGAGGCCTTCGAGCGCGCCCGCGCCGCCGGCGGCTGGGTGGATGTGACGCGGAACGACCTGCCGGAAGGCCTGCTCTATTCCTGGTGGTCCTACCGCTCGCCGGACTGGAGCGCCGCCGACAAGGGCCGACGGCTCGACCACATATGGTCGACGCCCGAAATCGCCCCCGCGCCCGGCGCCGGCGGCTCCCGCATCCGCCGCGACGTGCGCGGCTGGGAGCGGGGCTCGGACCACGCCCCGGTCTTCGCGACCTTCGACATCTGAGGCCCCGATGAGCGCGATCCGCCTCGAATTCCGCGAAGACGTCGCCGTCGCCACCATCGACAACCCGGAAAAGCGCAACGCGCTGGCGATCTCCGACCTCGCCGCGCTTTCCGCCGCGCTGGACGAGGCCGCCGCGGCGCCGGGGCTTCGCGCCTTCGTCCTCGCCGCGACCGGAGAGCGCGTCTTTTCCGCCGGCGTCGATCTCTCCGACGTCTCCGGCGACGGCCAGTGGGACGAAAACCCGCTCACCGCCCTCGCCGACAAGCTCGAAGCCTTCCCGCGCCCCACCATCGTGCGGGTCAGCGGCAAGGTGCGCGGCGGCGCGGCCGAGCTTACGCTCGCCTGCGATTTCCGCGTCGGGACGAGCGCGGTCGATCTCCAGGTTCCGCCCGCCCGCCTCGGCATCCACTACGAGACCGGCGGCCTCGCCCGCGCGCTCCGCGTGCTCGGCCCTTCCGCCGCCCGCCGCGCCTTCCTCCTGGCGGAAACCTTCGACGCCGCCGCGCTGGAGCGGATCGGCTATTTCGACCGTCTCGTCGCGCCCGAAGCCCTCGATGCGGCGGTTGAGGAGCTTCTCGCGGCGATCCGGGCCGGCGCCCCGCTCGCGGTGAACGGCATGAAGCTCACCCTCGCGGAACTCGCCGCCGGCCGCGCGCCGGAGGCGGGCCCCCGCATCGCCGCCTGCTGGCGTTCCGACGATCTGAAGGAAGGTCTGGCCGCAGTGCGGGAGCGGCGGACGCCCCGGTTCCGCGGCGCCTGAGCCGGCGATTGCGGGCGGGCGCCGCGCGGCGTATCCTGACTGGTATGACCACTTCGCGGCCCCCGGCCCGTCGTAAGCTCGCCGAGCCAATCGCCGAAGCGCTGCTCGGCGACATCCGTTCGGGCCGCCTCCGGCCGGGAGACCTGCTTCCCTCCGAGCGCGACCTGATGGGCCGATACGATGTCGGCCGCCCCGCGATCCGCGAAGCGATGCAGGCGCTCCAGCATGCCGGCCTCGTCGAGATCCGGCATGGCGGCCGGGCCCGCGTCGCCACGCCCTCGCTCGGCCAGACGGTGGACCGGCTCGGCGACGCGATGCGCCACCTCCTCGCGCATTCCGCCGCCAGCCTCGAAAACCTGAAGGAAGCGCGCCTCCTTTTCGAAACGGGCATGGCCCGGCTCGCGGCGCGAAAGCGCTCCGAGCGCGATCTCGGCCGGCTCCGGGCCATTCTCGACGCGCAGCGCGCCGCCGCGGACGACCGGGAGCGGTTCGTGGCGCTCGACGGCGACTTCCACCGCGAAATCGCCCTTATCGCCGGCAATCCGCTCTGCGCCGTCGTCAGCGAGGCGATCTTCCTCTGGCTGCGGGATTTCTACCTTGGCGCGGTCAGCGTCGTGGGCCTCGAGAAGCTGACCATCGAGGAGCACGAGAGCCTCTTCGCCGCCATCGAGGCCGGCGACGCCGAACTCGCCGCCCGCCGCATGGCCGATCATCTCGAACGCGCCAACGAGCTGTATCGCAAGAGCCATCTCGAAGAGCGGGGCTGAGAGGCGAGGCCGCCGAACCGGTTGCCGCCTCGCGTAAACTGGTATAACCAGTCATCAAACAAGACGCGATCCTGGGGAGGAGCGCATGGGCTTGAAGGAGATGGCGCGCAGCCGCGCGCTGAAGGTCGGCCATTTCGTGGTCGAGTTCGCCACTCCCGGCATCGGCCACATGCTGAAGAACGCCGGCTGCGACTTCGTGCTCTTCGACTGCGAGCATTCCGGCTTCCACAACGAGACGATCAAGCGCGTCATCCGCTATTTCGAGGCGGCGAAGCTCTCCGCCATCGTCCGCGTCCCCTCCCGCGAGTACCACCACATCGCCCGGGCGCTCGACATGGGCGCGGAAGGGCTGATGCTGCCGATGGTGGGCACGGGCGAAGAAGCCGAGCGCATCGTCCAGTCGGTGAAATACGCCCCGCGCGGCGGCCGCGGCGTCGGGCTCGGCATCGCGCATGACAACTACACGGTCGGCCCGACGCTCGACAAACTCGCCGCCGCGAACCGCCGCACCACGATCTTCGCCCAGATCGAGACGGCGGAGGGCGCCGACAACGCCGAGGCGATCGCCGCTGTGGACGGGATCGACTGCCTCTGGATCGGCCATTTCGACCTCTCGGCCTCGCTCGGCATCCCCGGCGAGTTCGACAACCCGATATTCCTCGACGCGGTGAAGCGCACGCACGCCGCCGCCCGCAAGCACGGCAAGGCGCTCGGCCGCCTGATCCCGGACGTGGAGCAGTCGAAGAAGCTCTTCTCCGAAGGCGTCGATTTCGTCTGCTACTGGGGCGATGTCTGGATGTACCAGGCGGCTCTCACCGCCGCGGTCTCCGAGATCCGCGCGGGCTGCAAGGGCGAGGCGCCCTGAGATGGCCGAGCCGTTCCGCGTTGCGCTCTCGGGCGACTTCCGCAAGCCGGACGGGACGCCCACCTATCCGAGCTTCGACCTCTCGCCGCTGAAGCGCCCCGGCGTCGAGACGAAATGGGTCGACGCGGTGGACGGCGCGATCCCTGCCGCCGCGCTTGAGGATTGCGACGCGCTGATCCTCCTCACCCCGCGTTTCGGCCCCGGCTCCGCGCCGAAAAGCGGCCGGCTCGCGCTCGTCGCCCGGTTCGGCGTCGGCTACGACACCGTGGACATCCCGACCTGCGACGCGAACGGCGTCGCCCTCGCCATCACGCCCGACGGGGTGCGCCGGCCCGTGGCCGTCACCATCGTCACCTATGTCCTCGCCCTCTCGCAGAAGCTGCTGGTGAAGGACCGGCTCTGCCGCGAAGGACCGTCCGGCTGGGCGAAGCGCGGCGATTTCATGGGCGAGGGGCTGATCGGCAAGACCTTCGGCCAGCTCGGCATCGGCAATATCGGGGCGGAGGCGCTGCGCCTCCTCGCCCCCTTCGGCCTCCGCCTGATCGCGCATGACCCTTATGTCAGCCCGGAGGCGGCGAAGTCGCTCGGCGTCGAGCTTGTTTCGTCCGAGCAGCTTTTCGCCGAGGCGGATTTCCTCTCGGTCAGCGTCCCGCTCTCGGAGGCGACGCGGCACTACGTGAACGCCGCCCGGCTCAAGACGATGAAGCCCACCGCCGTCGTCATCAACACGGCCCGCGGCCCGATCGTCGACCAGCGCGCGCTCCACGAGGCGCTCGTCTCGGGAACCATCGCCGGCGCCGCGCTCGATGTCTTCGAGGTGGAGCCCTGCCCGGCGGACGAGCCGCTTCTCAAGCTGGAGAACGTCATCGTGACGCCGCACGCGCTCTGCTGGACCGACGAATGCTTCGCCGGCAACGGCGCCGCCGACATCGAGGCGGCGCTCGCCGTGATGCGAGGGGAGGTTCCGCGCGGGGTCGTCAACCGCCAGGTGCTGGAGACGGAGGCGTTCCGGAAAAAGCTCGCCGCCTACGCTCGCGCCCACGCCTGAACGCGGGCTCTGAGAATCGCCGGCGCAGAGACCGGTGCAAAGGGAGGAAGGGAATGGACAGACGTCGCTTCATGATTTCGGCCTCGGCCCTTGCGGGCGCCGCCGCCTTCGGGCTGCCGCGTCGGGCCAACGCCGCCGCCGCCGCGGCCGCCGTCGAGGCCGCCAAGAAATATGCGGGTTCTGAAATCACCATCGTCTGGGAGGCCGGCCTCCAGTCGCTCGACCCGCTGAACTTCTCCGGCCCGAAATGGGAGAAGGAGACGGGCATCAAGGTGAAGGTGATCGAGGTTCCGGTCGCCGAGATGTTCACCAAGATCCTGCAGGAGCACCGCGCCGGCACCGGCGCCTATGACGCGCTGAACGTCATCCCCTCCTGGATGCCGGACCTCGTCCGCGCCGGCGCGCTGGAGCCGCTCGACGCGATGGTCGATCAGTACGGCTTCCGCGAGGAGCTGCAGAACATCGCCCCCGTCTACCGCGACAACCAGATGACCGTGGACGGCAAGATCTACGGCTTCCCGGACGACGGCGACGTCTTCGTCATGTACTATCGGACCGACGTGCTCGGCGACCCGGCGATCCAGGCCGGTTTCAAGGCCAAGCACGGCTATGACCTGCCGGTGCCGCCGAAGACCTGGAAGGAATTCGACGATGTCGGCTCCTTCATCACCGAGCATACCGGCGGCAAGCCTTACGGCGCCGCGTTCTTCCGCGAATCCGCCTATGGCAACTTCATGTTCCAGGAGCGGTTCCGCGTGGAGGGCGGCAAGTTCTTCGACCCCGACACGATGAAGGCCACGGTCAATTCCCCGGCCGGCGTGAAGGTGCTGAAGGACTGGGTCGCCGAGAACAAGTGGATGCCGCCGGGCGTCGAGACCTGGGGCTTCGTAGAGAACCTCGCCGCGTTCCTTCAGGGCGACACGGCGATGACCGTCTCCTGGCCGCCCTATGGCCGTTGGGCCGCCGGTTACGGCACCGATCAGGAGGCGCTCTCCTGGGTGCCGAAATCGACCATCGCCGGCAAGGTCGGCTACTCGACCCCGCCGGGCGGCGCGCCGCAGCTCGCCGCGGGCTTCGCGCTCTCCGTTTCGGCCTCGTCGAAGCAGAAGGAGGCGGCCTATCTCTTCATTCAGTGGCTGAACTCGGAAGAGATCAGCCTCGAACGGGTGCAGCTCCCCTACGCGCTCCGCGACCCGTTCCGGGAGAGCCACTTCACCTCTGAGGAGTACAAGTCCCGCTGGCCGGAGGCGCCGCAATACCTCGCCGCGCTTCAGGCCGGTGCGGTGTCCGGCCTCCTCGATCTCTCGATCATCCAGACCGACCGCTACGAAGAGGCGGTCCGGCAGGCGATCTCCCGGCTCTGGGCGGGCGACGACCCGCAGGCGATCCTCGACGACGTCGCCAAGCAGTGGGACGCGCTCACCGACCGGATCGGCGTCGACAAGCAGAAGGCGGCCTACGCCGCCTGGGCCTCGAAGCCGAACGCCTATCCGCACGGCGCCTGACGCATCGGGCCGGCCCCTCAGCGGGGCCGGCCGCCTTCCGACGGATCGAGCGAGCATGAGACGACCGAGAGCGCCTTTCGCCGCGCCAGCCTCCGGCCCGGGGCGCCGCGCCCGTCGCGCGGGAGCGCGGACATGAGCGCGCTTCGCCCGCCCTTCGCGGACCGCAACTTCAAGTACCTGATGATCGTGCCGGCGGTGACGACGATCCTGCTCGTCGGCCTTTTCCCGGTGATCTACACGCTGATCCTCTCGTTCCAGAACGTCGACATGATGTTCGAGGACACGAGCTTTTCCGGCGGCAAGCACTACGCCGCGCTGGTCTCCGACGCCCGCTTCTGGGAATCGCTCCTCCACACGCTGATCTTCCTCGTCGTGGCGCTGCCGGCGGAACTGATCCTTGGCCTCGCGCTCGCCTGGCTCTTCCTTGACCGGATGCCGGGACGGCAGGTCTTCGTCGCGCTTCTCGTCCTGCCGGTGACGATCTCTCCCATCGTCGCGGGCGCGACCTGGCGGCTTCTCTTCGACAATCGGTTCGGGCCGATCAACCAGATCCTCGGCTGGTTCTCCGACGAGCCGGTGACGATCCTCTGGACGGTGGACCCGTTCTACGTCTACCCGGCGATCCTCGCGGCGGAGGTCTGGCAGTGGACCCCGTTCATGTTCCTCCTTCTCCTCGCCGCCCTCTCCAACGTGGATCGGAGCCAGATCGAGGCGGCCGAGATCGACGGCGCCGGCTTCTGGCGGCGCTTCACCAAGGTTGTGCTGCCGGCGATCTGGCCGGTCATGGCCATCGCCATCCTGATCCGGGCGCTGGACCTCTTCCGCCTCTTCGACGTGATCTGGGCGCTCACCCGCGGCGGGCCCGGCACGCGGACGGAGACCTTCTCGATCTACGCCTATATCCTAGGCTTCCAGCAGTTCGAGACGAGCTACACCGCGGCGATGAGCTTCGTGGTGATCCTGCTTCTCGTCATCTCCATCACCATCGTCCTCCGCCGCATGGAGATCGACCGATGATCCGCCCGGACCGCGGCCTCGGCCTCGCGCTCCGCTACGTGGCGGCGGTGGCGGCGACGCTCATCTTCATCTTCCCGATCTACTGGCTCTTCATGATCTCGTTCAAAACGCCGGACGAGATCTTCGCCTCCCCGCCGGTCTGGTGGCCGGAATCGATCCAGTTCGCCAACTACGGCGTCCTCTTCAAGGACGGCGACGTGCTGACGATCTGGAACAGCGTCGTCATCGCCAGCGTCTCCACCCTGCTGGCGATGGTGCTCGGCACCATGTGCGCCTATTCGATCGCCCGTTATCGGACGGGCGGGAACTTCTTCTCCGACTGGCTCCTCTCCAACCGGATGGTGCCGCCCATCGTCATCGTCTTCCCGGTGTTCCTGCTCTTCGTGAAGGTCGGGCTGGTGGACAGCTATGCCGGCCTCATCCTGCTCTACACTGCCTTCAACCTGCCTTACGTGGTCTGGATGATGCGGGGCTACATCCAGGACATTCCGCTGGAGCTTGAGGAAAGCGCGCTGGTGGACGGCTGCACCCGATGGCAGGTCTTCATCAAGGTGGTGCTGCCGATGGCGCGCTCGGGCTTCTTCGCCACCGCCGTCTTCACCTTCGTCTTCGCCTGGAACGAGTTCATCTTCGCCCTCGTGCTGACGCGGGCCGAGGTCACCACCTTCCCGGTGCAGGTGACGCACTATTTCGGCGGCCAGTCCAACTTCTGGGCGAAGATCGCGGCGATGTCGGTGCTCGGCACGGTGCCGATCTTCATCGCCGTCACCCTCCTCCAAAGGTATCTCGTGCGCGGCATCTCGCTCGGCGCGGTGAAAGGATAGCGCCATGGGCCGGCTGACCATCGAGGGCGTTCAGAAGCACTACGGAAAGGTCCACGCCCTGAAGGGCGTCGATCTGGACATCGCCGAGGGGGAGTTCTGCGTCTTCGTCGGCCCTTCGGGTTGCGGCAAGTCGACCCTGCTTCGCTGCATCGCCGGCCTCGAGGAGATCGACGGCGGCCGCGTGAAGATCGACGGCGAGCCGGTCGAGGGGCTCCGCCCGCGGGACCGGAACGTCGCCATGGTGTTCCAGAACTACGCGCTCTACCCCTACCTCTCGGTCTTCGAGAACATCGCCTTCGGCCTCCGCGCCCGGAAGGCGCCGGAGGCGGAGATCCAGACCCGGGTCGCCCGCGCCGCCAGGATGCTCGGCCTCGAAGCCTTTCTCGAACGGAAGCCGAAGGAGCTTTCCGGCGGCCAGCGCCAGCGCGTCGCCATCGGCCGCGCCGTGGTGCGGGATGCGCGGCTCTTCCTCTTCGACGAGCCGCTCTCGAACCTTGACGCGCAGCTTCGCGACGGGATGCGGGCGGAGATCAAGCGGCTCCACCAGGAGATCGGCAAGACCACCGTCTACGTCACCCACGACCAGATCGAGGCGATGACGCTGGCGGACCGGATCGTCCTTCTCCGCGACGGCCGGATCGAGCAGCAGGGCGCCCCGCTCGACCTGTTCGAGCGGCCGGCCACCCGCTTCGTCGCCGGCTTCCTCGGCTCGCCGCAGATGAACTTCATTCCCTGCCGCGTCTCGAACGGCGCCCTCGCCTTCGAGGACGGGCGGACGCTGCCCCTGCCGCGCCCGGCGGCGGAGGGCCGGTCGCTCCTCCTCGGGCTCCGGCCGGAGCATCTTTCGCGCGCCGTCGACGGCGATCCGCGGCCGCGCCTGCCCGTCGAGATCGACCTCGTGCAGCCGACCGGCGCCCGCACCTACGCCCAGTTCCGCCTCGGCGGCGTCGAGGCGACGGCCGAGCTTCCCGCCCATGCCGTCGAGCGCCCCGGCGCGCGGATCGACCTCGCCGCCGACATGGACCGCGCCCATCTCTTCGATCCCGAGACGGGCGCCGCGCTGCGAGACTGAAGGGAGAGAGTGATGCCGACCCGCGCCCAGATCCTCTTCGGAACTGACGAACCCGTCCCCGAGCCGATCCGGCTCACCGCCGGGCCGCTCACCGCCGATCTCGACGCCGGGGCGGTGCGCTATGTCCGCCTCCACGGCGTCGAGGTGATCCGCGGCGTCGCCTTCCTGATCCGCGACCGGAACTGGGGCACCTGCCTCCCTGAGATCGAGAACCTGAAGGTCTCTGAAACCAGCGAGGGTTTCGTCGCGAGTTACGCCGCCACCTGCCGGGACGGAGACGCCGCGATCCGCTACCGCGCCCGGATCGAGGGCCGCGCCGACGGCTCGCTCGACTTCACCGCCGAAGGCGAGGCGCTGTCGGATTTCGTCACCAACCGCGCCGGCTTCGTCGTCCTTCACCCGCTCGCCGGCACGGTCGGCCAGAAGCTGACCATCGAACACACCGACGGCCGCATCGTCGAAAGCCGTTTCCCGGAGCGGATCGACCCGGATTGCCCGTTCCGGGACATTCGCGCGCTGACCCATGAGCCGATCCCCGGCCTCCGCGTCGCCTGCCGCATGGAAGGCGACGCCTTCGAGATGGAGGACCACCGGAACTGGATGGACGCCTCCTGGAAGACCTATGTGCGCCCGCTCGCGCTACCCTGGCCCTACACGGTCTCGAAGGGCGAGGCGCTCCGCCAGAGCGTGACGCTCCGCATCGCGGGCGCCGCGCGGCCGGCGGCGCGGGCTGGCGGCGGCGGGGCGATCCCGGTCTCCGTCGGGGCCGAACTTCCGCACGCGCTGCCCCGCCTCGGCCTCGCCGTTCCGGCCGAGCACGCCGAGGAAGGGCTCGCCCGGGCGGACCTCATCCGCACGCTTGGCCCCTCCCATCTCGTCTGCCGCTTCGACCCGCGCACCGAAGGCGCCGCCGACATGGCCCGGTTCCGCGCCCTCGGCGAGGCGACGGGCGCCGAGCTTGTCCTCGAAGCGGTGATCCCCTGCGTCGACGCCGAGGGGAAGCCGACCGCCGACCTCGACGTCCTGCGGCGGGACCTCGCCGCCGTGGCCACCGCCGCGCGGGCGGCCGCCGCCGCCTTCCCGCGCGTCGCCGTCTCTCCGGCGAGCGATCTCAAATGCACGCTCCCGGGTTCCGTCTTCCCGCCCGCGCCCTCCTGGGAGGCGCTGGCCGCGGAGGCGCGCGCCGCCTTCCCGGAGGCGATCCTCGGCGGTGGAATGTTCAGCTATTTCACCGAGTTCAACCGCAAGCGCCCGCCCGAGGGCCTGTTCGATTTCGTCTGCCATTCGGGCTGCCCCATCGTCCATGCGGGGGACGACCTCTCCGTCACCGAGAATCTCGAGGCGCTGCCGTGGATCTTCGGCTCGGCGCGGGCGCGCGCCAGCGGCAGGCGGCACCGGGTGTTCAAGACCGCCATCGCCATGCGGGAGACCCCCTACGGCGCGGTCCCCGCCGAGAACCCGCGCAACATCCGCCAGGCGATGAACCGCGTGGACCCGCGGGAGGACGGGCTCCTCGCCGCGGCCTGGTATCTCGGCTATCTCGCCCACGCCGCGCGGTCCGGGGTGGATGCGCTGACGCTCGCCGCCATCGCCGGCCCGTCCGGCGTCGCGCCGGGGCGGGAGGGCGCCGCGCTCCGCCCGAGTTTTCACCCGCTCGCGGCTTATGCCGCGCTCCGCGGCGCGCCGCGCGCGGTCGAGAGCGGAGACGCGCGCGCCGTTCAGGGCCTCGCCGTCGGGAACCGACTCCTTCTCGCGAATCTCACCGGCGCGCCGGTCGAGATCGAACTGAGCGGAATGCCGTCCGGAAGCGCCCTTCGCGTGCTGGACGAGTCCGGCTTCGCCGCCGCCTGCGCAGACCCGCTATGGCTGACGCGCGGGGCGAGCGATTCGACCGGCGCGGGGTCGATCCGGCTTCCGGCCTACGCGATCGCCTCGATTTCGGCCCCGTGAGCGCGGTCTTCACGGATCGATCCGGACTGTTTCGGAGGATTTGAACAGATTCCGTAAGATTTTGGTTGCGCGTGGCGCATTTTGCGCCATCCTATCAACCAGAAGGCGCAAGCCTTCCTTGTACTGCGTTAGTCACGAAGGCAGCCTGCGTCCGAATGCGGATGCCGCTGCTGCGCGGCCGCGTCGCGTTGGAGCCGCGTTGTTCTTTCGCCGCCCAGTTGGCCGGCGACGGAAAGAGGGTCGGCGCGCGCGTGGAGGGGCGGGCCGACCCTTCCTCATTTCTGGACCCCGTCAGAACATCCGGCCGCCGAGCGGCGTCTCGAGATCGGGGCGGATCAGCACCACTTCGCCGGCTTCGTCCGGCGCGCCCAGCACCAGCACCTCGCTCATGAACTTGCCGATCTGCCGCGGCGGGAAGTTCACCACCGCCAACACCCGCCGCCCGATCAGACCCTCCGGCGTGTAGTGCCGGGTGATCTGCGCCGAGCTTTTCTTCACGCCGATCTCCGGCCCGAAATCGACGCGGAGCTTGATCGCGGGCTTCCGCGCCTCCGGGAATGGCTCCGCCGCGACGATCTGGCCGACGCGGATGTCGACCTTCAGGAACTCGTCGAACGTGATCGTCTCGGCCATCCTGTCCTCCCTCGAACGGCGGGGACCATAGGCGAGCCGCCCGGAACCCGGAAGGGCCGCTGGACAGGCGCCTTCCGCCATGCTGCAAGCGCCCAATGATCGGGACACCGGACATTCTCTGCATCGGCGCCGTCCTCTGGGACGTGATCGGCCATGCGTCCGCGCCGATGCCGCCCGGCGCGGACCGGCCCGGCCGGATCCATCGCCGGCGTCGCCATGAACGTCGCCGCGGCGCTCCGCCGGCAGGGCCTTCGCCCCGCGCTCCTCGCCCATGTCGGCTTCGATACGGAAGGGGAGGCGTTGATCCGGGCCGCGGCCGGCCTCGGGGTGGAGACCGGTCTCCTTACCCGCCTGCCGGACCTGCCAACCGACCTCTATCTCGCCATCGAGGGGCCGGAGGGGCTCGTCGCCGCCATCGCCGACGCCGCCGGGCTCGAAGCAGCCGGCGCGGCGATTCTTGCGCCGCTTTCCGACGGCCGCCTCGCCGCGCCGGGCCGCCCCTGGTCCGGCGTCGTCGCGCTCGACGGCAACCTTTCGGCCGAACTCCTCACGGAGCTCGCCGGCGCGCCGGAACTCGCCGCGGCGGATCTCCGCCTAGCCCCGGCCTCGCCGGGCAAGGCGGGCCGCCTCGCGCCGCTCCGCCGCCATCCGAACGCGACGCTCTACGTCAATCTGGAAGAGGCGGGGCTCCTCCTTGGCGCGCCGGCCTCCGCCGCCGTCGCCGCCGCGGCCGCGCTGGTCGAGGCGGGGTGGCGCCGCGCCCTGGTCACCGACGGGCCGCGCGAGGCCGGCCTCGCCGCTCCGGGCTTCCGCCTCGCCGCCTCGCCGCCGGCCGTCGAGGCGCGGCGCGTCACCGGCGCGGGCGATGCGTGCCTCGCCGCGCATATCGCCGCGGAGCGGAACGGCCTCGGCCCTGCCGCCGCCCTCGAAGCGGCGCTCGCGGCCGCCGCACGCCATGTCTCGGAGGCGCCATGACCCCGCCGCTCGTCCTCTCCCCCGAAGTCGCCGCCGCGAAGGCCGAAGGCCGGCCGGTCATCGCGCTCGAAAGCACCATCGTCACGCACGGGCTCCCGGCGCCGCGGAACCTCGAAGTCGCGCGCGCGGCGGAGGCGGCGGCGCGCGCGGCCGGCGCGGTCCCCGCCACCATCGCGGTGATGGACGGCGCGCTCCGCATCGGGCTCGACGCGGCCGGCCTCGCCCGGCTCGCGGCGATGGACGGGGTCTGGAAGCTCTCCCGCGCCGATCTCGCCGTCGCGCTCGCCACCGGGCGGGCCGGCGCCACGACCGTCGCCGCCACGATGATCGCCGCGCGCCTCGCCGGGATCGAGGTCTTCGCCACGGGTGGCGTCGGTGGCGTCCATCGCGGCGCCGAGCATGATTTCGACATTTCGGCCGACCTCGAAGAATTGGCGCAGACGCGCGTCACCGTGGTCTCCGCCGGCGCCAAGGCGATCCTCGACCTGCCGAAGACGCTGGAGGCGCTCGAGACGCGCGGCGTTCCCGTCATCGGCTGGCGGACGGACCGGCTCCCCGCGTTCTGGTCCCGCGACTCCGGCCTCCCCGCGCCGATCCGGCTCGACCGCGTGGAGGAGATCGCCGCCGCGCACCGGATGCGCGCCGCCCTCGGCCTGCCCGGCGGCCAACTCGTCTGCAACCCGATCCCGCAGGCGGACGAGATTCCCGCGGAAGAGATCGGCCGCGCCATCGCAACCGCGCTCTCGGCCGCGGTGCGCGAAGGGGTGGCCGGCAAGGCCGTCACCCCGTTCCTTCTCGCGCAGGTGCTGGAGGCGACCGGCGGGCGCAGCCTCGAAGCCAACATCGCGCTCTATCTCTCGAATGTCCGCCTCGCCGCAGAGATCGCCCTCGCCCTCGCCGCGGAATGACGGGTTCGAAGGGTGTCTTGCGGAAACGCGCCGCGGTTTGGCGCATGTGAAGCGACGGCTTCGCCGGGGCTCGTCCCGCTGACCTTTCCCCGTCATCAGGGCCACGGGGCTCTGGACTTCTCCGTTGGCCATTGAGTGTCGAGCGCGGGCGCGGAGACCGTCGTCTGACGCCTCGTCGGCGCGCCGGACGGTCTGAACGGCGCTTTCGTCCCGGCGCGCCGGACCCTCGGCCACGACGATGACGCCCTCGTCGCCCCGCCGTCCACCGCGCTCGACCGCTGTACCGACCCGGGCCCGAGGCTCGACCGATCCTCCGGCGCGCTCGACTTCGGCTTCGGCCTTCTCGTTCTTCCAGTTCGCGTTCGATCCCAGCGAACCCGATATGATGACCCTGAACGTCATCGGCCGCCTCGACCACACGCTCGCCAATCCAAGTGTCGGCGGCGGAACCGGCGGTCCGGGGGATCAGGAAGGCGCCGCGGCGGCGTCGCCGGCCTCTGTGCGCTGGGGCTGCGCCTTCGCTTCCATATCGGGGGTGCGGTCTTCGGTCGCGCCGGGCAAGGAAGATGAGACATGAACGTCGTCGTCGCGCGCGCCGCTCAGCCCTGATCGTCTCGAAGCCCGGGCGCGCGCCGGAGCGGCGGCGCCCGGGCGGGCCCCGCCTCCTCTTCGGCTGAAACGGCGCGCCGGGCCGGCCGCGCGGTTGACGCGCGCCACGCCGGGAGGGATCGTCTCCCCGCCGCGCCGGGGACAGAATGAACGCCGAGACGATCCGCGCCTATATCCGCACGATCCCGGATTTCCCGCATGAGGGTATCCAGTTCCGTGACGTGACCACGCTCTTCGGCGATCCGCGCGGCTTTCGCATGGCGGTGGACATGCTGGTCCATCCCTGGGCCGGGCGGCGGATCGACCGGGTCGCCGGGCTTGAGGCGCGGGGCTTCATCCTCGGCGGCGCCGTCGCGCATCAGCTCTCGGTCGGCTTCGCGCCGATCCGCAAGAAGGGGAAGCTCCCTTGGCGGACCATCGAGGAGGAATACGAGCTCGAATACGGCAAGGCCGTGGTCGAGCTTCATGAAGACGCCATCAAGCCCGGCGAGCAGGTGCTTCTGGTCGACGATCTTCTCGCCACCGGCGGCACCGCGGCGGCGGGCGTCCGCCTGATCGAGCGGCTCGGCGGCAAGATCGCCGGCTGCGCCTTCGTGATCGACCTGCCGGAGCTTGGCGGCCGCAAACGGCTCGAGGCGCTCGGCCTCGACGTTCACGCGCTGACCGCCTTCGAGGGGCTGTGAGCGCCGCCGCGAAACCCGGCTTCTGGGAGTTCTTCGCCGGCGGCGGCATGGCGCGCGCCGGGCTCGGGCCGGGCTGGACCTGCCTCTTCGCCAACGATTTCGACCCGAAGAAGGGCGAGGCCTACTGCGCCAACTGGGGCGAGGGCGCCTTCCGCCTGGCCGACATCGCCGCGCTGACGCCCGCCGAGATCCAAGGCGCGGCCGATCTCACCTGGGGCTCCTTCCCCTGCCAGGATCTGTCCCTCGCCGGCGCCGGCGCGGGGCTCGGCGGCGCCCGGTCGGGGACCTATTTCGCCTTCTGGCGGCTGATCGAAGGGCTCGACGCCGAGGGCCGCGCGCCCCGCCTCGTCGCAGTGGAGAACGTCGCCGGCGCCCTCACGGCCCGCGGCGGGGCCGATTTCGCGGCGATTCTCGAAGCCTTTCTCCGCAACGGCTACCGCCCCGGCGCGCTCCTGATCGACGCAGCCGCCTTCCTCCCGCAATCCCGCCCGCGCCTCTTCGTCATCGGCGCGCGCGACGGGGCGGAACCGATCGGCGCGCCCGCCGGCCCGTTCCATCCGCCGGCCCTCCTCCGCGCGGTGGCGGCATTGCCGGAGCCGCTACGCGCCGCCCATGTCTGGCGCGCGCTCCCGCCGCCGCCCGCCTCGAACCGGGCGCTGGCCGATCTTGTCGAGCCCGGCGCCGAGTGGCTGCCGGAGGCGGAGACGGCGCGTCTCGTCTCCCTCATGGCGCCGCTTCACCGCGCGCGGCTCGAAGCGGCGCAGGCGGAGGGCCGGCGCATCGTCGGCTGCGCCTTCCGCCGCACCCGCCCGGTGAAGGGCGGCGGCCGCGCCCAGCGGGCGGAGCTTCGGCTCGACGGGTTCGCCGGGTGCCTCCGCACGCCCGGCGGCGGCTCCTCCCGGCAGTTCCTGGTCGAGATCGAGGGCCCCCACGTTCGCGCCCGGCTCCTCACCGCGCGAGAGGCCGCGCGCCTGATGGGCCTACCCGACGACTACCGCCTGCCGGCGCGGCTCAACGAGGCGCTGCATCTCGTCGGAGACGGCGTCGCGCCACCCGTCGTCCGCTGGCTCGCCGCGCATCTGCTCGAGCCCCTGCTCGCAGCCGGCGCCGCCCGCGCCGCCTGAGCCGCCGCGCCCGGCGGTGGACAGCCGCCCCTCCGCGCGGCAAGGATCGCCGGGCGCGACGGGAGACGCCCATGAAAGCCTTCATCGAGGATATCTCCGCCCGGCTCGACGAATTGCGCCGCGACGGCCTCTATCGCGGCGAGCGGGTGATCGAGACGCCGCAGGGCGGCGCCGTTCGCGTCGGCGGCGCGGATGCGATCAACCTCTGCGCCAACAACTATCTCGGCCTCGCCGACCATCCGAAGCTGGTCGAGGCGGCGCGGGAGGCGCTGGAGCGCTGGGGCTACGGCATGGCCTCGGTCCGCTTCATCTGCGGCACGCAGGCGCCCCACAAGGCGCTCGAAGCCCGGCTCGCCGCCTTCCTCGGCTTCGAGGATGCAATCCTCTATTCGAGCTGCTTCGACGCCAATACCGGCCTCTTCGAGACCATTCTCGGCCCCGAGGACGCGATCATCTCCGACGCCCTCAACCACGCCTCGATCATCGACGGCGTGCGGCTCTGCAAGGCCCGCCGCTACCGCTACGCCAACGGCGACCTCGAGGATCTCGACGCGGCCCTCCGCGAGTCGGACGACGCCCGTTTCCGGCTGATCGCCACCGATGGGGTCTTCTCGATGGACGGCCACATCGCCAAGCTGACCGAGATCTGCGACCTCGCGGAGCGCCATGGCGCGATGGTGATGGTGGATGACAGCCACGCCGTCGGCTTTCTCGGCGCGAACGGCCGCGGCAGCCATGAGCACACCGGCGCGATGGGCCGGGTCCACCTGATGACAGGCACGCTCGGCAAGGCGCTCGGCGGCGCCTCGGGCGGCTATGTCGCCGGGCCGGCGGCGGTGATCGAATGGCTCCGCCAGCGTTCCCGCCCCTATCTCTTCTCGAACTCCCTCGCCCCCGTCATCGCCGAGACCTCGCTCGTCGCGCTCGACCTGATCGCGGGCGCGGCGGAGCTTCGCGGCCGGCTCTGGGCCAACACCGCCCGCTTCCGCACCCGGATGGCGGAGCTCGGCTTCGAAATCCTGCCCGGCGAACATCCGATCGCCCCGGTCATGCTCCGCGATCCGAAGCTGGCGCAGGAGATGGCGGCGCGGCTGATGGCGCGCGGCGTCTTCGTCACCGCCTTCTCCTTCCCCGTCGTGCCCCGCGGGCAGGACCGGATCCGCACCCAGATGTCCGCGGCGCACGACCCGGAGACGCTGGAGCGGTCGGTCGGGAAGCTACAGCGGCTGAAGGACCGG
>CALFYQ010000454.1 GCA_937952085.1 uncultured Paracoccaceae bacterium
GCCGAGGGCGTGGAGATGCGGACGCTCCTGCCTCTCTATCCGGCGCTGAAATCCGCCGGCGGGCGGGAGGTGGCGCGGCTGGACCTGCCGGGCGGGCCGGCGCGCCTTCTGGCGGCGGAGGCGGCGGGGCTCTCGCTCTATCTCCTCGACATGCCGCATCTCTTCGACCGGGCGGGCGGCCCCTATTCCGGCCTCGACGGGCGGGATTTCGGCGACAACCATCTCCGCTTCGCCGCGCTCGCGAAGTGCGGCGCACTGATCGGCGCGGGCCTCGACACGGGCTGGCGGCCGGACCTTCTGCATTGCCATGACTGGCAGGCGGGGCTCGCGCCGACCTATCTGAAGGCGCTTGGCGGCCCGTCCTCCATCCTCACCATCCACAACATCGCCTTCCAGGGCCGCTTCGGCGCGGGCCTCCTGCCGGGCCTCGAACTGCCGCCGGAGCGGTTCAACCGGGAGGGCTACGAATTCTGGGGCGACGTCTCGTTCCTGAAGGCTGGTCTGGTCGACGCCGCGAAGATCACCACCGTTTCGCCGAGCTACGCCGCCGAACTCCTCTCCCCGGAATTCGGCGAGGGACTCGACGGCCTTCTCCGCGCCCGAGCCGGAGACCTTTCCGGCATCCTCAACGGCATCGACGACACGCTCTGGAACCCGAAGACGGATCCGGAGCTTCCCGCCCGCTACAGCCTCCGCAACCCGGCCGGAAAGGCGGAGTGCAAGGCCGCCATCGCCGCCGAGATGGGGCTCGCGCCGGGCGAGGGCCCGCTCTTCGCCGTCATCTCCCGCCTCACCGGGCAGAAGGGGTTCGATCTCCTGCTCGACGCGCTGCCGGCCGCGCTCGACCGCGGCGCGCGGCTCGCCCTGCTCGGCTCGGGCGACCCCTGGTTCGAGCATCGCTTCCGCGATCTCGCCCTGCATCGGCCGGGGCAGGTCGCCGTTCATATCGGGTTCGACGAAGGGCGCGCGCACCGGATGCAGGCGGGGGCGGACGCGATCCTCGTGCCCTCCCGGTTCGAGCCCTGCGGCCTCACCCAGCTTTGCGCCCTCCGCTACGGCACATTGCCGATCGTCGCCCGCACCGGCGGGCTCGCCGACACGGTGATCGACCTCAACGCCGCCGCCCTCGCCGCCGGGGCGGGCACCGGCTTCCAGCATGCGCCGGGCTCCGCCGCCGCCCTCGCCGCCGCGCTCATCCGCGCGCTCGACCTCTACGAAGACCGGGAGGCGTGGGCCGCCGCGATGCGCCGCGCGATGCGCCAGCCGGTCGGCTGGGGCCCATCCGCCGCCGCCTACGCCCGCCTCTACCGGAGCCTCGCGTGAAGCTCGGGCCCGGCGATCCGGCGCGCCTCGGCGCGCTCCCCGACGCAGGCGGGGTCTCCTTCTCCGTCCGCTCGCGCCTCGCCGACCGGGTGGAGCTTTGCCTCTTCGACGAGGCCGGCGCCGAGACCCGCATCCCGATGCCGGAGCGGGACGGCGACATCTGGCACGTCCATGTCCCCGGCCTCGGCGAAGGCGCGCGTTACGGCTACCGCGCGCACGGGCCCTGGGCGCCGGCGGAAGGGCTCCGCTTCAACCCGGCGAAACTGCTGCTGGACCCGTGGTCCCGCGCCCTCTCCGCCCCGGTGATCTGCGAGGGCGACACCGTTCTCGGCTTCGACCCGGCCGCCCCCGACGCGCCGAACGAGGCGGACAGCGCCCCCTTCCTCCCCCGCTCCATCGTCGCCGCGGAGCCCGCGCCGCTCCCCCAAGGCCCGCGCCGCCCCTGGTCCGAGACGGTGATCTACGAGGCGCATCTGAAAGGCCTGACAAAGCGCCTCCCCGGCCTCCCGCCCGAGATCGCCGGAACGTGGGATGCGCTGGCCCATCCGCTCGTCATCGAGCGGCTCACCGATCTCGGCGTCACCGCGCTTGAGCTTCTGCCGGTCGCCGCCTTCGTCGATCTTCCCTTCGTCCGCGCGCGGGGCCTCACGAACTACTGGGGCTACGACCCGATCGCCCCGCTCGCGCCCGAGCCGCGCTATCTCGGCCCCTCCGGCCTCGCCGGGGTGCAGGCCGCCGCCTCGGCGCTCCATGCGGCGGGGATCGAGCTCATCCTCGACGTCGTCTTCAACCATACGGGCGAGGGGAACGGGGCCGGCCCCACCCTCGCCTTCCGCGGCCTCGACGACCGGGACTGGTACCGACCGGACGCGGCCGACCCCGGCGGCTACGCCAACGACGCCGGCTGCGGCAACACGCTTGACCTTTCGCGCCCCTGGGGCGTCCGCCTCGCGCTCGATGCGCTCCGCCGCTGGGCCGCGCTCGGGGCGGACGGGTTCCGCTTCGATCTCGCCGTCACGCTCGGCCGCGCGCCGGACGATTTCTCGCCCGAGGCGCCCTTCTTCGCGGCGCTGGCGGCGGACCCGGTCCTCTCCCGCCTCAAGCTCATCGCCGAGCCCTGGGATCTCGGCCCGCATGGCTGGCGGCCCGGCGGCTTCCCCGCCCCCTGGGGCGAGTGGAACGACCATTTCCGCGACGCCGCCCGCGGCTTCTGGCGGGGGGACCGGCGGGCCGCGCATGGCCTTGCCGGGCGGCTCCTCGGTTCGGCCGATCTCTACGACCGGCCGGGCCGCCGCCCCTTCGCCTCGGTCAACTTCGTCACCGCGCATGACGGCTTCACGCTCCGCGACCTCACCACCTATTCGCGAAAGCGGAACGAGGCGAACGGCGAGGAGAACCGGGACGGGACCGACCACAACCTTTCCGACCCGTGCGGCCCGGAGGGCGAGACGGACGATCCTTCGCTGACCGAGCGCCGCGCCCGCCGCCGCCGCTGCCTCCTCGCCACGCTTCTCCTCGCGCAGGGCGCGCCGATGCTGCTGGCCGGCGACGAGATCGGCCGCACGCAGGAGGGCAACAACAACACCTGGTGCCAGGACGGCCCGCTCTCCTGGCTGGATTGGGCGGGCGCGGACGAGGAGATGCGCGCCTTCGCCCGCCGCCTGATCGCGTTTCGCCGCGCCCATCCGGCGCTCCGCCAGGGCCTCCACCTCCATGCCGAGCGGCGGGCGGACGGGCGGCCCGATGTCGAATGGCGCGCCTTCGAGGGCGGCGCGCCGGACTGGGACGACACTCATCTCGGCCGCTTCGCCCTCATCGTCCGCGGCGCCGCCGGCGCGCCCGACTGGGCCGATCCGGGCGAGGAGGTGCTGATCGCGGTCAACCGCGCCGCCGCCGCCGCGCTCCTCCTCCCCGAGGGGGAATGGACGCGCGGGATCGACGCCGCCGCGCCCGAGGCGCCCGAAGGCCCCGCCGCGGGCCGCGCCGCGCTCGCCGCCCATACGATCGCCGCCTTCTGGCGGCCGGTCCCGCGCGCCGGCGCCGCATGACCCCGCTCGAAGCCCTCGCCGCCGATCTCGGCGTCGCGCTCGCCTTCCACGATTTCGGCGGCGTCGAGCGGCGCGCCCCGCCGGAGACGCTCCGCGCTGTCCTCGCTGCGATGGGCCTAACCGTCGCCGATGACAGGGAGGCCGCGGAGGCGCTGGCGGCCCGCCGCGCCGCGGCCGCCGAACGGCTCGCGCCGCCCTCGCTCGTCATCGAGGCCGGCGCGCCGGCGGAGATCGGCTTCGCCCGCGCCGCGGAATGGCGTCTGGCCGCCGAGGGCGAGGCCGCGCCCCGCGCGGAAGGCCGGGGCGAGGCCGCCGCCCTTCCCGCGCTGCCGCCCGGCTTTCACCGGCTCGATCTCGCCGCCGAAGGCCGCACGGAGCGGGTCCACCTCCTCGCCGCGCCGCGCCACGCGCCCTCGGTCGCCGAGCTGACCGGCCGCGCCCGCCTCTGGGGCGCCACCGCGCCGCTCTGGGGCCTCGCTTCGCCGCGGAACGCCGGCTTCGGCGACTATGAGGATCTTGGCGCCCTCGCCGCCGCGCTCGGCGCGGAGGGCGCGGCCTTTCTCGGGGTCAACCCGGTCCACGCGCCGGGCGCCGCCGCGCATGACGATGTGCTCAGCCCCTATTCGCCCTCCGACCGCGGCTTTCTCGACCCGCGGCACATCCCCGTCGGCGGCGCCGGCGGCGAGGGCGAGCTGGCGGACCGCGCCGGCGCCGCCCCGGCGGTCCGCGCCGCCCTCGCCGGGCGGATCGCCGCGCATGAGGCGCTGCCGCCCGAACACCCGGAGCGCGCCCGCCTCGCCGCCTTCCGCGCCGCGCGCGGCGCCCCGCTCGAACATTTCCTCCGCTTCGAGGCGCTTTCGGAAATTCACGGGCCGGACTGGCGGTCCTGGCCGACCCTGCTGCGCGATCCGGACGGGCCCGCCGCGCTCCGCTTCGCCGCCGACAATCCGGCCGCGCTCCGCCGCCACGCCCTCCTCCAGATGTGGGCGGACGAGGCGCTCGGCGCGGCGCAGGCGCGGGCGAAGGCGGGCGGCATGGCGCTCGGCCTCTTCCTCGACCTCGCAGTCGGCCCGCGGCCGGGCGGCTCGGAGACCTGGGGCAGCGCCGCGCATGCCCACGGCGTCTCGATGGGCGCGCCGCCCGACGCCTTCGCGCCTTCCGGCCAGAACTGGGGCCTCGCGCCGCTCTCGCCCGAAGGGCTCCGCGCCGAGGGGGCCGCCACGCTCGCCCGGCTGATCGACGCCGCGGCTCGCCATGCCGGCATGGTGCGGATCGACCACGTGCTCGGCTTCGGCCGCGCCTTCTGGGCGCCGGATGACGGCTCCCCCGGCGCCTATGTGGCGATGCCGCTCGATCTCCTCCTCGCGGCGGCGAAGATCGTCGCGCATCGGCGGCGGGTGGTCATCGTCGGCGAGGATCTCGGCCTCGTCGAGCCGAGCCTCCGCCACGCCCTCGCCGAGGCGGGCCTCTACGGCATGGACGTGCTGCAATTCGACCCGAAAGCGGGCCGCGAGCGCGCGCTAGCCGCCTTCTCGACCCATGACACGCCGACCGTCGCCGGCTTCTTCGCCGGCCGCGATCTCGACTGGCGGGAGCGGCTCGGCCACGCCGCGCCGGAGGCGACGGCGGGCGCCCGCATCCACCGCGCCGCATGGCGCGACAGCCTCGGCGAGAACCCGGTCGGCGCGATCCACCGCCGCCTCGCCGAGAGCCCCGCCGCCCTCGCCGCGGTGCAGCTCGAAGACCTCGCCGGCGCGCTCGAACAGCAGAACCTGCCCGGCACCGTGCACGAACACCCGAACTGGCGCCGCCGCCTCACCGTCCCGGTCGAGGGATGGGCAGGGGCGCCGTCGCTGAAAGAGACGGCCGCGCTGATGGCGGAAGCCGGGCGCTGCGGAAAGGAAGAGCCACGATGACGATCCTGACCATCGAGACGAAACCGATCGCCGGGCAGAAGCCGGGCACCTCCGGCCTTCGCAAGAAGACGCCGGACTTCATGGCCCCCGGCTATCTCGAGAACTTCGTCCAGGCGATCTTCGACGGCACCGGCGGCGCCGCGGGCAAGACCTATGCGCTCGGCGGCGACGGGCGGTTCTTCTGCGCCGAGGCGGCGGGAACGATCCTCCGCATGATGGCGGCGAACGGGGCGAAGAAGGCCATCGTCGGGCGGAACGCGCTCCTCTCGACGCCCGCCGCCTCGAACCTCATCCGCAGCCGCAAGACCGATGGCGGGATCATCCTCTCCGCCAGCCACAATCCGGGCGGGCCGGAGGGCGATTTCGGCGTCAAGTTCAACACCCCGAACGGCGGCCCGGCCCCGGAGCCGGTGACGGAGGCGATCTTCGCCGCCACCGGGACGATCTCCCGCTATCTCATCTCCGACGCGTCGGCGCCCGACCTTTCCGCAGATGGGCGCTTCATGCTCGAGCGCATGGAGGTCGAGGTGGTGGACCCCGTGGCGGACTACCGGGCGCTGATGGAGAAACTCTTCGATTTCGACGCCCTCCGCGCCCTCTTCGCCTCCGGCTTCACGATGAAGTTCGACGCCATGCACGCCGTCACCGGGCCCTACGCCACGGCGATCCTCGAAGGCGCGCTCGGCGCCGCGCCCGGCACGGTGATGAACGGCGTCCCCTCCCCCGATTTCGGCGGCGGGCACCCGGACCCGAACCCGGTCTGGGCGAAGCCGCTGGTCGATCTCGTCATGTCCGCCGGGGCGCCCGACTTCGCCGCCGCCTCGGACGGCGACGGCGATCGCAACATGATCCTTGGCCGCGGCCTCTACGTCACCCCGTCCGACAGCCTCGCCGCGCTCGCCGCGAACGCGGCCGCCGCGCCCGGCTATGCGAAGGGCCTCGCCGGCATCGCCCGCTCGATGCCGACCAGCCAGGCCGCCGACGACGTGGCGAAGGCGCTCGGCATTCCCTGCTTCGAGACGCCGACGGGCTGGAAGTTCTTCGGCAATCTCCTCGACGCCGGCATGGCGACGATCTGCGGCGAGGAAAGCGCCGGCACCGGCTCAGACCATGTGCGGGAGAAGGACGGGCTCTGGGCCGTGCTTCTCTGGCTCTCGATTCTCGCGAAGGAGCGGAAATCGGTGGCGGAGATCATGGCCGCCCACTGGGCCCGGTTCGGCCGCCGCTACTATTCCCGGCACGACTACGAGGCGATCGACAAGGCCGCTGCGGATGGGATGATGGCCGAACTGAAGGGCAAACTCTCCGCCCTGCCCGGCGCCGTCATCGCCGGCCTGACGGTCGAGACCGCCGACGATTTCGCCTATCATGACCCGACCGACGGCTCCGTCTCGAAGAACCAGGGTGTGCGGATCGGCTTCAACGGCGGCGACCGCGCCGTCTTCCGCCTCTCCGGCACCGGAACCGAAGGCGCGACGCTCCGCGTCTACCTCGAACGGTTCGAGCCGCCCGCGGGCGATCACGGAATCGAGCCGCAGGCGGCGCTGGCCGGGCTCATCCGGGCGGCTGACGAAGTTGCAGGAATTTCCCGTCATACCGGGCGCGCTGCGCCCGACGTGGTGACGTGAGATTCACGCAAGCACGGGATTGTTCTTTCGCAGGTGCGGCGCCTAGTCTGTCGCCGCAGGGTAACGAGCCGGGGCGGCGGCGGCGATGCATGCGCTCCCTCCCGGCGAAAGCGATGACGGAGCGTCCGGGCCTTCGTGTTCGGCCGCTCTCAGAGGACGAAGCGAGATGAACATTCACGCCACCTCCGCCCATGCCGCGCTTGACGCGGCGGTTGCCTGGCATCTGACCCATTCGGTCGGCAAGGTCCCCGAGATCGCCAACGTGGCGGACTGGCGGATGGCGCTCTCCCGCGCCGTGCGGGACCGGATGGTGGACCCCTGGTTCGCCGCCACGCGGAAGACCTACGCCGGCGGGCACAAGCGGGTTTACTACCTCTCGATGGAGTTCCTGCTCGGCCGCCTCCTCGAGGACGCGATCGGCAATCTCGGCCTCCGGCGCGAGGCGGAACAGGCGCTGGCCGGCTTCGGCGTCGATCTCCGCGAGGTGCTGGACGACGAGCCGGACGCCGCGCTCGGCAATGGCGGCCTTGGCCGGCTCGCCGCGTGCTTCCTCGACTCGCTCTCCTGCCTCGGCCTGCCGGCCTATGGCTACGGCATCCGCTATGCGCACGGCCTCTTCCGCCAGCGCTTCGACCATGGCCGCCAGGTCGAGGCGGCGGAGGACTGGCTCGCGGAGCACCACCCCTGGGAGTTCGAGCGCCCCGAGGTCGCCTTCGACATCGGCTTCGGCGGCGAGGCGGACCACCGCTCCTGGCGGCCCTCCGAGGTGATCGAGGCCCGCGCCTACGACACGCCGGTGCCGGGCTGGCGCGCCCGCTGGGTCAACACGCTCCGGCTCTGGTCCTCCCGCCCGAAGCGCATCTTCGACCTCGAGCCCTTCAACCGGGGCGACTACATGGCCGCCGCGGCGCCCGAGGTCTTCGCCGAGACGATCTCCCGCGTGCTCTACCCGGACGATTCGACGCCGGTCGGCAAGGAGCTTCGGCTGAAGCAGGAATACTTCTTCACCGCCGCCAGCCTGCAGGACATCCTCCGCCGCTTCCGGATGACCGGAGCGCCGCTCGAGGCGCTGCCGAACCAGGTGGCGATCCAGATGAACGACACCCATCCGGCGATCGCCGGCCCGGAGCTGATCCGCCTCCTTTCCGACCATCACGGCATGGATTTCGAAACCGCCTTCGACACCGCCGAAGGCTGCCTCCACTACACCAACCACACCCTCCTGCCCGAGGCGCTGGAGCGCTGGCATGTCGACGTGATGGGCCGCGTGCTGCCGCGCCACCTCAAGATCATCGAGCGGATGGACGATCTCCATTCGAAGCGGTGCGCCGCCGCAGGGCGGAAGCGGCCCGAAGGGCTCCGGCTCGTCGATGCGGGCGGCGACGTCCACATGGGCGCCCTCGCCTTCGTCTCGGCGCGGAAGGTCAACGGCGTCTCGGCGCTCCATACCGGGCTGATGAAGGAGACGGTCTTCGCCCAGCTCCACGCGCTCCACCCGGACAAGATCGTCAACATGACGAACGGGGTGACGCCGCGGCGCTGGCTCCACGGCTGCAATCCGGGCCTCTCGGAGCTTCTGACCGAGGCGGTCGGCCCAGGCTGGGTGACCGATCTCGAACTTCTCGAAAAGCTCGCGCCGCTGGCGGAAGAGAGCTTCTTCCGCGCCCGGCTGCGGTCGATCAAGAGGGGCAACAAGGAGCGTCTCGCCAACTGGCTCGCGGCTCGGCAGGGCCTCCACGTCTCGCCCGACGCGATGTTCGACATCCAGATCAAGCGCATCCACGAATACAAGCGCCAGCTGATGAACGCGCTGGAGGCGGCGGCCCACGCCAACGCCATCCGCCGCGCGCCGGAGGCGGACTGGGCGCCGCGCGTCCGCATCTTCGGCGGCAAGGCGGCGCCAGGCTACGACATGGCGAAGCGGATCATCCGGCTGATCAACGACATCGCCCACAAGATCAACCATGACCCGGTGATCGGCGACCGGCTGAAGATCGCCTATCCGGAGAACTACAACGTCTCGATGGCCGAGCGGCTGATCCCCGCCGCCGACCTTTCCGAGCAGATCTCCACAGCCGGCATGGAGGCCTCCGGCACCGGCAACATGAAGTTCGCGATGAACGGCGCCGTCACCATCGGCACGCTCGACGGCGCGAATGTCGAGATCGCCGAGCGGGTCGGCCGGGAAAACATCTTCATCTTCGGCCTCGAAGCGCATGAAGCCCACGCGATCCGCGAGGGCTACGACGCCAACCAGCGCATCGAGGAAAGCCCGGAGCTGAAAGAGGTCGTCCGCCAGATCGAGGATGGCTACTTCTCGCCCGACGAGCCGGACCGCCACAAGGCGGTGGCCGACAATCTCCGCTGGCACGACCATTTCCTCGTCACCGCCGATTTCGACGCCTACAGCCTCGCCCAGCGGCAGGTGGAGGCCGCCTTCGTCGACCAGGAGGCCTGGGCGAAGAAGGCCGCGCTCAACATCGCCCGTTCGGGCTGGTTCTCCTCGGACCGGACGATCCGCAGCTACGCGCGGGAGATCTGGAACGTGACGCCGCTGATCTGAGCCGCCGCCGGGCCGCCCTCCCGGCGCTCATCGCCCGGCCTTCGCGCTTCGCGGAGACCTGAGCGCGCGGGAAAGGTTTACCCTGCCGGCCGGTCGGGCTAGGCCCTCCGGCGGAGGATGCGCGACCATGAGCGAAGCCGGCGATGCGCGGTTCTGGAACCGGGCCGCGCGGAACTACGCGGCCCGGCCGGTCGATGACCCGGCCGCCTACGAGCGGACGCTCGACCGCACCCGCGCCCTCCTCCGCCCCGGCGACCGGGTGATCGAACTTGGCTGCGGCACAGGCTCCACCGCGCTTTCGCTCGCCGGCGCGGCAGGCGCCTATCTCGCGACCGACATCTCACCCGAAATGATCGCCATCGCGCGGGAGAAGCACGCCGCCGCGCCGGTCGCGGGGCTCGAATTCCGCGTCGCGACGGCGGCGTCGCTCGCCGGCGAGGCGGGCGCCGCCAATGCGGTTCTCGCCTTCAACGTCCTCCATCTCGCGCGCGGCGCGGAGGCGGAACTCCGCCGCATTCGCGACCTTCTCGTGGAAGGCGGCCTCTTCATCTCGAAAACACCCTGTCTCGGCGACATGAACCCGTTGATCCGCCTCGCGGTCATCCCCGCGCTCCGGGCCATCGGCAAGGCGCCCTTCGTGCGCTCGTTTCGCGCCGCGGACCTCGCCGGCCTCATCGCCGCGGCAGGCTTCGACATCCTGGCGGAGGAGCGCCACGCCGAGCGCGACGGGCGTCCGTTCATCGTGGCCCGCAGGCGGTGAGGCGGCCAGTCCCCGGTTTGGCTCCCATCGCATTCTATGTTTTGAATTTGACATTTCTGACAAAGGGTTAAATCCTGTATCAAGCGTGATAAGGGAGCAGATGTGACGCAGTCCCCCATCCCGCAGGCGATCTCGGCCGCGCTCGTCGACGGCGCCTATGGCGACCCTTTCGGCGTTCTCGGCCCGCACGAAACGCCCGGGGGCTGGCGCATCGCCACCCTCCTCCCCGGCGCGGAAGGCTGCACGGTCCTCCACGAGGGCGGCGCGTGGAAGCTCGATGCGGTCGAGCCGCGCGGGCTCTTCGCCGGAAAGGTCCCGGCCGCGGTCGCCCGGGGCGCCTATCGCCTCCGTTGGCGCGAGGACGGCCATGACTGGGAGGCGGAGGACCCCTATCGCTTCGGCCCCGTCCTCGGCGCGCTCGACGAACACCTGATCTCCGAGGGCTCGCATCTCCGGCTCTGGGAGCGGCTCGGCGCGCACCCGATGGTCCATGAGGGGGCGGAGGGCGTCCATTTCGCCGTCTGGGCCCCCGGCGTCGCCCGCGCCTCCGTCGTCGGCCCCTTCGTCAACTGGGACGGCCGTCGCCTGCCGATGCGCGCCCGCGGCGAGAGCGGGGTGTGGGAGATCTTCGTCCCCGGCCTGAAGCCGGGCGAGCCCTACAAGTTCGAGTTCCGCACCGCGAAGGGCGCCGTCACGCCGCAGAAGGCGGACCCGCTCGGCTTCGGCTCGCAGCACCCGCCCGCCACCGCCTCCGTGGTGCGGGACATCCGCTCCTTCCCCTGGGGGGACGGCGAATGGATGGCCGCGCGCGAGACCCGTAACCGGAAGGACGCGCCGATATCGATCTACGAGGTCCATCTCGGCTCCTGGCGGCGACGGCTGGACGAGAACGGCCGCCCGCTCTCCTACGCCGAACTGGCGCGGGACCTCGTTCCCTACGTCGCCGATCTCGGCTTCACCCATCTCGAATTCATGCCGGTGAACGAACACCCGTTCGACGGCTCATGGGGCTATCAGCCGGTCGGCCTCTACGCCCCGACGATCCGGCACGGCACGCCCGCCGAATTCCGCGGCCTGATCGACGCCGCCCACCGCGCCGGGCTCGGCGTCATCCTCGACTGGGTGCCCGGCCATTTCCCGGTGGACGATCACGGTGTCGGCAAGTTCATCGGCGCGCCGCTCTACGAGCACGCCGACCCGCGCGAGGGCTTCCACCCGGACTGGAACACCCTGATCTACGATTTCGGCCGCATCGAGGTGGCGAACTACCTCCTCGCCAACGCGCTCTACTGGTTGAAGGAGCATCACGCCGACGGTCTCCGCGTCGACGCCGTCGCCTCCATGCTCTACCGGGACTATTCGCGGAAGGCCGGCGAATGGGTGCCGAACAGGTTCGGCGGCCGGGAAAACCTCGAAGCGGTCGAGTTCCTCCGCCGCGTCAACACCGAGGTCTACGGCGAGTTCCCCGGCGCGATGACCGTGGCGGAGGAAAGCACCGCCTGGCCCGGCGTCTCCCGCCCGGTCCACGACGAAGGGCTCGGCTTCGGCTTCAAGTGGAACATGGGCTGGATGAACGACACGCTGCGCTACATGGCGCGCGACCCGATCCACCGGCGCCATCATCACCACGAGATGACGTTCGCCTCCTCCTACGCCTTCTCCGAGAACTTCGTGCTGCCGCTCAGCCATGACGAGGTCGTGCACGGCAAGGGCGCGCTCTGGGACAAGATGCCCGGAGCCCCGGCGGAGAAGTTCGCCAATCTCCGCGCGCTCTACGGCTTCATGTGGGGCCATCCCGGCAAGAAGCTGCTCTTCATGGGCGGGGAGTTCGCGCAGCGCACCGAATGGCGCCATTTCGGCGAGTTGGACTGGGGCCTCCTCGACCGCCCGCGCCATGCCGGCGTGCGCGCCCTGATCCGCGACCTCAACCGCCTCTACCGCGAGACGCCCGCGCTCCATCTGAAGGACTGCGATCCCGGCGGCTTCGGCTGGATCGACGCCGACGATGCGGAGAACTCGATCTACGCCTTCGCCCGGTTCGGGCGGGACGGGGACGCGCCGGCGCTCGTCGTCTCCAACATGACGCCGGTCGAGCGGCGGAAGGAGATCGGCGCGCCCTCGGCCGGGCCGTGGCGCATCCGGATCGACACCTCGTCGGAACGATATGGCGGCGCGGCGCCCGCCGACCCGGCCCCGATCGAGGCGCGGGCGGCGGAGTGGCGCGGGTGGCCGGCGACGCTGGACCTGACGATCCCACCGCTCTCCACGCTGATCCTGACGCCGGCCTAGTCCGCCGCTCGCCGCGCAAAGGCCTCGATGCTGGTGCGCGAGAGGCCGATATCGGCGAAAAGACCGCGCCGCCGCATCGCCCAGGCGGGCGAGAGGGCCATCCGCCGCCGAGATCGGCAGGCGGCCCATGCGCCGCGCGCTCCTCGTCGTTTTCAACGGCGACGTCATGGAAATCACCGCCTGAAACGAGAAAGGCCCGCCGGAGCGGGCCTTCCCCAGTCTCAACCGTATCGCATCAGCAGGCGGCGACGGCGCGCTTCGTCATCACCGAGACAAGATGCGCGCGGTATTCCGGCGAGCCGTGGAGATCGCCGATCATGCCGTCCGACGAAGGCGCCGACGGAACCGCGGAGGCGGAGAAGTTCCCCGCCAGCGCCTGCTCGGCCGCGCTCCAGCGGAAGACGCCGCTTTCTGAGGCGCCCGTCACCGCCACTCGCACGCCGCCCGCGCCCTTCGAGACGAAGACGCCGACAAGCGCGAAACGGGAAGCCGGCTGCACGAACTTCATGTAGGCGGCTTTCTCCGGGACCGGGAAGCTCACCCCGGTCACGATCTGGCCCTCGCCGAGCGCGGTGGCGAACATGCCCTGGAAGAAGTCGTCCGCCGCGATGTCGCCGCCCGACGTGTGGATCGTGGCGCCGAGGCCGAGGCAGGCCGAGGGGTAGCAGGCCGACGGGTCGTTGTTCGCGACCGAGCCGCCGATCGTGCCGCGATGGCGCACCGCCGGATCGCCAATGTGCCCGGCGAGGGAGGCGAGGGCCGGGATCGCCCCCTTTACGTCGGCCGAGTCGGCGACCGCGCCGTGCGTGACCGCACCGCCGATCTTCACCACGCCGCCGGAGACAGAGATCGACTTCAGCTCGGCGATGCCGGTGAGGTCCACCAGCTTCGACGGCATGGCGAGCCGGGCCTTCAGCGTCGGGATCAGCGTCTGGCCGCCGGAAATCGGCTGCGCCTCGTCGCCGAGAGCGGCGACCGCGTCGGAGACGGAGCCGGCCTTCACATAATCGAATGCATACATGGTTTCCGTCTCCTTAGTGCTGCGCGGCCTGGATCGCGTCCCAGACCCGGGCCGGGCTGACCGGCATGTCGATATGATCCACCTTGATGCCGCCGGAGTTGAGGGCGTCAAGCACCGCGTTGACCACCGCGGGCGGCGAGCCGATCGCCCCGGCCTCGCCGCAGCCCTTCACCCCGAGCGGGTTGTGGCTGCACGGCGTCTGGCAGGAATGGTCGACCGTGAACATCGGCATGTCGTCCGCCCGCGGCATCGCGTAGTCCATGAAGGACCCGGTCAGAAGCTGGCCGTCCGCGCCGTAGACCGTGTTCTCGCGGAGCGCCTGGCCGATGCCCTGGGCGAGCCCGCCATGCACCTGGCCCTCGACGATCATCGGGTTGATGACGTTGCCGAAATCGTCCGCCGCGGCGAAGGACTTCACCTCCACCACGCCGGTCTCCGGGTCGACCTCCACCTCGCAGGCGTAGGCGCCGGCCGGGTAGGTGAAGTTCGACGGGTCGTAGAACGCCGTCTCCTCCAGGCCCGGCTCGATCTGGTCCAGCGGATAGTTGTGCGGGACATAGGCGGCAAGCGCGACCGAGGCGAAATCGATCGTCTTGTCGGTGCCCGCCACGGAGAAGACGCCGTTCTTGAACTCGACGTCCTCGGCCGAGGCCTCCATAAGGTGCGAGGCGATCTTCTTGGCCTTGGAGATGATCTTCTCCGCCGCCCGCACCATGGCGGAGCCGCCGACCGCGATGGAGCGGGAGCCATAGGTGCCCATGCCCATTGGCGTCCGGGCGCTGTCGCCGTGGACGATGTCGACCATGTCCTCGCTCACGCCGAACATCTCGGCGATCACCTGCGGGAAGGTCGTCTCGTGGCCCTGGCCGTGGCTGTGGGAGCCGGTCATCACCACGATGCCGCCGGCCGCGTTCACCCGGACCGTGGCGCTCTCGTAGAGGCCGGCGCGGGCGCCGAGCTGGCCGACGAGCTGCGACGGAGCGATGCCGCAGGCCTCGATATAGGCGTTGACGCCGAGGCCGCGGAGCTTGCCCCGCGCGGCGCTCTCCGCCCGGCGGGCGGGGAAGCCGGCGACATCGGCTAGCTCGACGATCTTGTCCATCGTCGCCTGGTAGTTGCCGACATCGTACTGGACCGCGACCGGTGTCTGATACGGGAAGGCGTCGGCCGGAACGAAGTTTCGCCGGCGAAGCTCGATCGGGTCGATCCCCATCTCGCGCGCCGCCTTGTCGATCACCCGCTCGAGCTGGAAGGTCGCCTCCGGCCGGCCGGCGCCGCGATAGGCGTCCACCGGCACGGTGTTGGTGAAGACGGCCTTCACGTTGCAGTAGATCAGCGGAGTCGTGTAGTTGCCGGCCATCAGCGTGCCGTGCAGCCAGGTCGGCACCGAGGTCGAGAAGGTCGAGAGATACGCGCCCATGTTGGCGAGCGTGTTGGTCCGGATCGCCAGGAACTTGCCGTTCTGGTCGAGCGCCAGCTCGATCTTGGTGACGTGGTCGCGGCCCTGCGCGTCGGAAAGGAAGGCCTCCGAGCGGTCGGACGTCCACTTCACCGGCTTGCCGATCGCCTTCGCGGCGAAGGTGCAGAAGGCCTCCTCGGCGTAGTGGAAGATCTTCGAGCCGAAGCCACCGCCGACGTCGGGCGCGACGACGCGCAGCTTGTGCTCCGGGATGCCGAGCACGAAGGCGCCCATCAGAAGCCGGATGACATGCGGGTTCTGGCTGGTCGTGTAGAGAGTCGACTCGCCCGAGGCGCGGTTGTAGTCGCCGACCGCGACGCGCGGCTCCATCGGGTTCGCGACGAGCCGCTGGTTGGTGAGATCGAGCGTGGTGACGTGATGCGCGCCCTTGATCGCCGCATCCACCGCATCCCGGTTCTCCTCGACGAAGCCCCAGTCGTAGCAGATGTTGTCAGGCGCCTCGTCATGCACCGAGGCGGCGGAGCCGGAGACCGCGGCCTTCATGTCGATGACGGCCGGAAGCTCCTCGATGTCGACCTCGATCGCCTCGGCCGCGTCGCGGGCCTCGGCGAGGGAGCGCGCCACCACCGCCGCGATCGGGTCGCCGACATGCCGGACCTTGCCGGAGGCGAGGATCGGGTGCTTCGGCTCCTTCATCGGCGTGCCGTCGCGGGAGGTGATGAGCCAGCCGCAGGGGAGGCCGCCCACCGCCTCGAAATCCTTTCCGGTGAAGATCCGGACGACCCCCGGCATCTTCGCCGCGGCGGCCGTGTCCACCCCGTTCAGCTTCCCGTGCGCCACCGTCGAGCGCAGGAAGAAGCAATAGAGCTGGCCCGGAATGCTGATGTCGTCGGTGTAGTTGCCGGCTCCGGTGAGGAACCGCACGTCTTCACGGCGCTTGATCGAAGCGCCGATCCCGCTGTCCTTAGCCATGTCTTCCTCCCGGTTACTCGGCGGCGACTTTCGCGCCGCTCATGTTCGCCGCGGCGGCCATGATCGCCTTGACGATGTTGTGGTAGCCCGTGCAGCGGCAGATGTTGCCCTCGAGATAGGCGCGAACCTCCGCCTCGGTCGGGTTCGGGTTGCGCTTGAGAAGGTCGGCCGCCGTCATCACCATGCCGGGCGTGCAGAAGCCGCACTGCAGGCCGTGATGGTCCTGGAAGGCCTGCTGCACCACGCCGAGCGTGCCGTCGGCGTTCGCCATGCCCTCGATCGTCGTCACCGAGGCGCCGTCGAGCGCCGCCGCGAAGACGTTGCAGGACTTCACGCTGTCGCCGTTCACGTGGACGACGCAGGCGCCGCACTGCGCGGTGTCGCAGCCCACATGCGTGCCGGTCAGCCCGAGATGTTCACGAAGGAACTGGACGAGCAGCGTCCGCCCCTCGACATCGCCGGAGACGGTCTCGCCGTTCACCGTCATCGATACTTTCGGCATCCTCTTCCTCCCTGGATCGCCACCCGGCAGCTTCCCGGCCCCGGGCCCTCGTCTCGGTGCGCCCTGGCGGCGCGCGCGTCGCCCGGCGGGGCGACGCGATTCGCGGCTGATCCTATCCGGTCAGCCGCTTGAGCCAAGATTTCTTCTCGGGCTTCGCCTCGCCTTCCGGCGCCTCCGGCTCGTCGCCGCCTTCGACCACCTTCTGGAAGGTCTCGAAGAACTGGTCGGCCAGCTTCTTGGCGAAGCCGTCGATCAGCCGGGCGCCGAGCTGGGCGATCTTGCCGCCCACCTTCGCGTCGACGTCGTAGGCGAGCTCCGTGCCGCCCTCGACCGGCGAGAGGCTGACCGTCGCGCCGCCCTTGGCGAAGCCGGCGGCGCCGCCCTTGCCCTCGCCGCTGATGCGGTAGGAGTTCGGCGGGTTGAGGTCGGAAAGCTCGACGACACCGTGGAACGTGGCCGAGACCGGCCCGACCTTCTGCTTCACCATCGCCTCGAACGAGGTGTCGGACGTCTTCTCCAGCGTCTGACAGCCGGGAATGCAGGCCTTCAGCACCTCCGGGTCGTTGAGCGCGGCCCAGACGGCCGCCGGCTCCGCCGCGATTGTCCGTGTACCCTTCAGCTCCATGCCGTCCTCCTCTTCGGCGCGACCCCATGAGGGCCCTGCGCCCTGCGCCATTCGACCTGGGGCCAACCTTACCGCTCCGGCGGCGAAAAGGTCAGCCCGCAGGCGGCGCAGAACGCCGCGATCCCGCCATCCGCCCGAGCCGACTCGACACAGACGTCCGCCGCATGGGCGAGCGGACGGCGAGATTGATGCACGGCGGGGCCCAAGGTCCAGCGCCCGCGCAAAAATCCCGATGGCGGAGGTCCATGTAGGCGCACTCCCGCGCCGGCGAAATGCTCCAGTTCGCCGCGCGGCCCCATCGCCGCCCGCGCCGATGCGGGAGACGCAGGGCTTCGCCGCCTTCGAGGCGCGGAGCGGGCGGAAGGCGCTCACCCTCCTCGCCGAAACCGGCGTCGCGCCGGACTTCATCCTGGCGGATTGCACGCTCGGCGAACGGGAGACGGAGCCTGAGGCGGTCGGCGCGCGCCGCGCCGCACACGGCCCGATCCCCGCCGACATCGTCACCGCGCGCCGCGCGCCGGAAGTCCGCGCCGAATGCCGGAAGCGCGGCTTGAGGCTGCTGCAGAAGCCGATCAGCGAACCGCAGCTCTTCGCGCTGCGTACCCGCGCCAAGAAGGGCCGCTCAGGCGAAGGCGACGAACTCCGTCGCCATGGCGGAATAGAGCACCGCCGTCGCCGCCAGAACGAATACGTGCCAGATCGCGTTCTGGTAGGGCAGCTTCTCCCAGAGATGGAAGATCACGCCGAGCGAATAGAGCGCCCCGGCGATGACGACGAGAAGCATCGTCAGCCCCTCGAGGCTCCGGGCCACGTCGCCGGCCACGGCCACCGCGGCCCAGCCCATGAGGAGATAGAGAACGAGGGAGAACAGCTCGAATCGGCGCGGATAGAAGAGCTTCAGCGCGACGCCGACTAGCGCCGCGCCCCAGACCGCGCCGAGCAGGCCGAAGCCGACCGCGCCGCCGAGCTTCACCGCCGCAAAGGGCGTGTAGGCGCCGGCGATCTTCAGGTAGATCGTCGAATGGTCGATCCGGCGCAGCCACTCCTTCGCCGAGGCGAAGGGAATGAGGTTGTAGCTCGCCGAGCAGGAGAACATCGCGATCAGCGTGGCGACATAGACCGAAACGGCCGCGATCTCCGCGCCGCCGCCCCGCGCCGCGACGAGGCCGATCAGGATCGGCCCGCCGATCAGCCCGAAACCCACGCCGAGCGCGTGCACCACCGCATCGGCGGCGATCTCGGACCGGGTCTGGGCGCGCGTCTTCATACGTAAAGTATGGTGCCCGAAATTCCTTTCGCAAAGCTGTGACGCAACGGCGCCGCGCGCTGGCGTGACCCATCTCAAGCGGCGTTGCGGAACCTCACACGGGGCGATGCGCGGCGCGGCCCGCTTGCCCCGCCCGGCGCGCCGAAGCAGGATCGTCGCCGGCCGGGAGGGCGCGATGCAGACAGGGTTCGACGTTCCGGCCGAGATCGGCATGGCGGAGGCGGAGATCGCCACGCCCGCGCTCATCGTCGATCTCGACGCTTTCGAAGCCAATCTCGCGACGATGCGCCGCCGCGCCGAATCGCTCGGCGTCGCGCTTCGCGCCCATGCGAAGACCCACAAGTCCGCCGACATCGCGCTTGCGCAGATGGCGCGCGGCGGGGCCGTTGGCGTCTGCGTGCAGAAGGCCTCCGAGGCGCTCGCCCTCGCCCGCGCCGGGGTCGGCGACATCCTCGTAGCCAACGAGGTGCGCGGGGCCCGCCGCGCGGCGATGCTGGCCGAGGCGGCCAAGATCGCCCGCATCGCCGTCTGCATCGACGACCCGACGGCGGTTGCCGCGCTCTCCGCGGCGGCGCTCTCGGCCGGGGTCGAGCTTGGCGCGCTGGTCGAGCTTGAGGCCGGCGGCGGCCGCTGCGGCGCAGAGCCGGGCGCGCCGGCGGTGGAGATCGCCCGCGCCATCCTCGCGGCGCCAGGGCTCTGCTTCGAGGGGATCCAGTGCTATTGCGGCCCGGCCCAGCACATCTACGAGCCCGCCGCCCGCCGCGCGCGGATCGACGCCGCCATCGCCCAGGCGCGGGCGACGCGGGACGCGCTCCTCGAAGCGGGCCTGCCCTGCCCGAAGGTCACCGGCGCCGGCACCGGCAGCTTCGAGTTCGAGGGCGCGTCAGGCGTCTATTCCGAGCTTCAATGCGGCTCCTACGTCTTCATGGACGCCGACTATGCGCGGGTGCGCGACGATGCGGGCGCGCCGCCCCCCTTCGCCCATTCCCTCTTCGTGCTCGCCGAGGTGATGAGCGCGTCCCGCCCCGGCCGGGCAATCTGCGACGCCGGGCTGAAGGTCATGTCCTTCGATTCCGGCCTCCCTCGCGTTCACGGTCTCGACGGCGTCGAGTATCTCGGCGCCTCCGACGAGCATGGCGCGCTCGCGGACCCCGATGGGCGCCTCAAGATCGGCGACCGGCTTCGGCTCATCCCCGGCCATTGCGACCCGACCTGCAACCTGCATGACTGGTACGTGGCCGTCCGCGGCGGAAAGGTGGAGGCGCTCTGGCCCGTCACCGCCCGCGGCAAGCATTTCTGAACGCCCGGAGAGGCGCGGAGGAGGGACGAATGAGCGAAGGCAATGCGGCCGGGCCGCTCGTCGGGCTGCGCGTGGTGGAGATGGAGGGGCTCGGCCCCTGCCCGCTCGCCGGCCAGTTCCTCGCCGATCTCGGCGCCGAGGTGACTGTGATCGTCCGAAAGGCCGGCGCGGCCGACCCGACCGACATCCAGAACCGAGGCAAGCGCTCGGCCGCGCTCGATCTCAAGTCCGACCTCGGGCTCGAAGCGGCGAAGCGGCTGATCGGCCGCGCCGACGTGGTGATCGAGGGCTTCCGCCCCGGCGTGATGGAGCGGCTCGGCCTCGGCCCGGAGCCGATGCTGGCGGCCAACCCGCGCCTCGTCTACGGCCGGATGACGGGCTGGGGCCAGGAAGGCCCGCTCAGCCACACCGCCGGGCACGACATCAACTACCTCGGCCTCACCGGCATCCTCAACGCCATCGGCCGGAAAGAGGAGACGCCGCCGCCGCCGCTCAACATCGGCGCCGACTATGCGGGGGGAACGATGTTCCTCCTTCTCGGCGTCCTCTCGGCGCTTTTCGAGCGGTCCCGCTCCGGCCAGGGGCAGGTGGTGGATGCGGCGATGGTGGACGGGGCGACGGCGCTGATGTCGCTGATGCACGCCTTCATCGCCAAGGGGCTCTGGTCGAACGCGCGGGAAGCGAACCTCCTCGACGGCGGCGCGCCCTTCTACCGGACCTATCGCTGCAAGGACGGAAAGTTCCTCTCCGTCGGCGCGCTGGAGCCGCAATTCCATGCGGAACTCCTCCGCATCGCCGGCCTCCCGGCCGAGCATCAGGCGACGCAGAACCGCGCTTCCGAATGGCCGGCCCGCCATACGCTCTACGAGGCGGTGTTCACCACGAAGACGCGGGACGAATGGGCGGCACTCTTCGACGGAACCGACGCCTGCGTCAGCCCGGTGATGGACTGGGCGGAGGCGCCGCGGCACCCGCACATGTCGGCGCGCGGCGTCTTCGCGGCGCCGGGCGGCGTGGCGCAGGCCGCGCCGGCGCCCCGCTTCTCCCGCACCGCCGCCGCCGCGCCGGAGGCGCCGCCCGCTCCCGGCGCCCACAGCGACGAGGTGCTGCGCGAGGTCGGGCTGGCGCCCTGACGGCTCATCCCGGCCGGCGCGCCTCATAGACCGCGGCGGCGACCAGCGCGAAGATCACGTGGCCGATCAGCGCCACCCACGCGATGCCGGTGAAGCCGAGAAAGGCCGGCAGCCCGGCGATCAGGTGCGCCATGCCGAAAAGCGCGAAAACCCAGAGCGCCACGCCATAGGCGACGGCCACGAGGCTCCAGTGGAGCGCGGGCAGAACCCGCTCTGCCAGCGGGCGCGCGATCAGCAGCCAGCCGAGCGGATAGGCGACGAGACCGGCGAAATAGTGGAGAAGTTCCGCGCCCGGCCGCCACGGCGCCCCGAAAAGCGCCTCGATCACCGAGTTGGCGAGCGGCACAGGCGCGAGCGAGGCGAAGCCGAGCGCCGGAGAGAGGCCCTGGCCGTAGAGGTCGAATGCGATGGTGGCGAGCGCGCCGGCGAAAAGCGTCCGGATCGCGGGCGCGGCGGCGTCGGCGCGGTGGTCGATGGCGGTCATGGGCGGTCTCCCCCGGTTGTTGTTCGGGGCATCTCGGCGCGCGCCGGCGCCGCCGCAACGCGGCTCTCGCACGCCTCTCGCAACCGTGCGGATCGCTGGCGGATTTGTTTCAGCCGGCCCGGCCGCGATCCGTCGTTGACGGGCCCATGCCGGGCGGCGAGGCTCGACGCGATTGGTTGCGCGGGGGGCAAATGGCGCTTGTCTACACGGTCGCGTTCCAGGGGATGGAGGCGCGCGAGGTGGAGGTGCAGTGCCACCTCGCCTCCGGCCTGCCGGCCTTCGCCCTAGTTGGCCTGCCGGACAAGGCGGTGGCGGAATCGCGTGAGCGGGTGCGCGCCGCGCTGAACGCCATGGGCCTCGCCCTGCCGCCGAAGCGGATCACCATCAACCTCTCGCCGGCGGACCTGCCGAAGGAGGGGGCGCATTATGACCTTCCCATCGCGCTCGCCCTTCTAGCCGCGCTTGAAGTGGTGCCGGCTTCCGACGTCGCGCGGGCGACGGCGATGGGCGAGCTTTCGCTCGACGGGCGGATCGGCCCGGTCTCCGGCGCCCTCCCCGCCGCGCTCGCCGCCGCCGAAGCGGACCGGGAGTTTCTCTGCCCCGAAGCCTGCGGCCCGGAGGCGGCGGTGGTGGGCGCCGCGCGGGTGGTAGCGGCGCCGACCCTCGTCGCGCTCGTCGCTCACCTGACCGGGCGGCAGGCCCTCCCCTCCCCCGCCCCGGCCGGCCCCGGCAATGATGGCCCGGCGAAGGACCTTTCCGACGTGCGCGGGCAGGAGGCGGCGCGGCGCGCGCTCGAAGTCGCCGCCGCGGGCGGGCACAACATGTTGATGGTCGGCCCGCCAGGCGCCGGAAAGTCGATGCTGGCGGAGCGGCTGCCGGGCGTCCTGCCGCCGATGGACCCGGGCGAGGCGCTCGAAGTCGCGATGATCCATTCCGTCGCCGGGCTGGTGCGAGAGGGGCGCATCCCGCGCCGGCGGCCCTTTCTTGACCCACATTACGGGGCCTCGATGGCGGCCATGGTCGGCGGCGGGCGGAACGCCGCGCCGGGGCAGATCAGCCTCGCGCATCACGGCGTTCTCTTCCTCGACGAGTTGCCGGAATTCGCCGGCATTATGGCGCAAACTCACCAAGGGCGATGATTGAAACATCATATACGATGATGTATATGATGGAGCATGACAGAGACGCCCTCATATGATCGCCCGAACACCGTATCCGGCCTGAAGGCGAAGCTCGCAGAGCTAACCGCGCTCCGCGAGCGCTACCGCGCCGAGATCAAGAAGCTTACCGTGGACATAGACCACTTGGACGCCGCGATCCGCCTGTTCGACCCCGCCGCCGACACCTTCGCCATGAAGGAGTACGTGACGAAGCATCGGGCGCAGAAAGGGACGCTGAAGCGCTTCGTTCTCGGCTGCTTCCGGGAAGCGACGGAGCCGCTGACCTCCCGGCGGATTACGGAGATGTGGACGGAGGATCGCGGCCTGGTCGCTGACGAGGCGACCTACGCCATACTGCGGAAGCGGGTCGGGGCCTGCATAAAGGCATGCGTCGGCCAAGACCTCATCGAGGAATGCGGCTGGACGGAGGATCACGACGCGAACGGGCCGTACAAGCTGTGGCGGGTGTCCGCAGGGGGCGGAAAAGTCACGTGACCACACTTTTCATTTGACCACCCCTCGAAGGCGCCATATCAGGAGGGATGGCCCACGACTCCACCATGCCCGGCCTTCACCTCTCAGCTGCGGAAGTCCGCAGCTGGGAGGCGGAGCATGCGGAAATCGACGCCAAGATCGAAAACCTTCGCCGCGACCAAGCGCGGCTTCGGGAGAAGATTGCCGCAGTTCGGCTGCTGGCGCCGTCGCTGTTTCTAGATGATGGGTCCGCTCGCAAGGACGACGGCAATGGGTTGCAGCGTATCCGCAAAGGCCGCCCCACTTGGCCCAGCCTCATCGAGGAGCACGTTCGT
>CALFYQ010000455.1 GCA_937952085.1 uncultured Paracoccaceae bacterium
AGCGAGTGTCAAGTAACTTTGACATTCGACAGATCGAGTGAGAGAGTCTTCTCTATAAGGGCTGCGCCGCCAGTCTCTGTATCCGACAAGTGGATCCGGTCTTGCGGCCGCCCGAGATAAGGGAGGTCGCTGATGTCCATTCTGTATGAGGCGTCGGGGCGCAGTGCGGCGGCGGAGGCGGTCGACATCGGCGTTGAGGACGTGGCCTCCCAGGCGCTCGAAATCATCGCCTCCCGCTCCAGCGCGCGCTCGGCGCTCGATCAGGATGCGCTCGCGATCCTGGAGGAGGCCGTGCTGGCCAACGATCCGGCGCGCCGCAACGGCGCCGTTGAGGCGCTTCAGGCGCGAAAGATCTCGAGCGCCAAGATCGTCGATCTCTACATCCCCGAAGTGGCGAGACGGCTCGGCGTCATGTGGGAGACGGACGAAGCCACCTTCGCCGACGTCACGATTCGCACCAACCGGCTCGAAGGCATGCTTCGCGACGCCGCGGTCGACTGGCTCCACGACAGCATCGACAATCCCTTCGCGCCCACCATCCTGATCGTCGTGCCGGAGCGGCAACAGCACACGCTTGGCGCCATGGTGCTGGCCACGCAGTTTCGGCGCTGCGGCGCGCAGACGACGCTCTCCCTCTGCCGGCCGAACTCCGAGATCGTGCAGGAATGGCCCTCTTCGGGCTACGACATGGTGGCCATCTCCACCTCGGAGAACCAGGATGTGGACAGCCTTCGCGAATTCATTGCAATGTTGCGCGCGATCAAGGGCAAGAAGCCCGTGGTCGCGGTAGGCGGAGGCATGTTGGGCGTCCACCAGGACCTGGCCAGGACGCTCGACGCCGACATGACGACGAACAATCCGGTGAAGGCGCTCCAGGCCTGTGGCCTGAAGAACCTTGAGCACGGCTGGGGCTGGGCCAACGGCCGCACGAGCGGCGGAAGAGCAGGATAGATTGAGCCAGCGGATGAACCTTGTTGTGGGCAAGGGAAGTCTTCCCGATATTGCTCCGGAGTTGATCAGCACGATCGTCTCGACGGCGACCGACATCGCGATATGCATCGACAACTCCGGTGCCGTGCTTTCCGTACTTACCAATCTGACCCACCAGCCGCATGAGCCGGTCGAGCGCTGGCATGGGCGCGACTTTCGCAGCCTGCTGACCGAAGAGAGCATCCCGAAATTCGAGGCGCGCCTGCGGCAGATCCGCGAGGGCGAAGCCGCCACGGGCTATTTCGAGCTGAACCATGTCGACGAGACGTCGTGGCAGTTCCCGATTCGCTATTCGCTCCACTCGCTCGGCGTGGAGAACCAGCTTCTTCTCCTTGGCCGCGATCTCTCGCCGATCGCGGAAGTGCAGCAGGAGCTGGTGAAGGCGCATATCGCGCTCCAGCGGGATCACGAATCCCAGCGCGAATTCGACACCCGTTACCGGGTGCTGATGACGGTCAGCCGCGACGCGCTGGTGCTCGCCTCGCTGGCGCGCGGCCGGATCATCGATGCGAACAAGTCCGCCGCTTATGTCTTCGAGACGCCGCGCGAGAAGCTGATCGGCGCGAGTTTCGAGCAGCTTTTCGTGCCGCAGGACGGCGGCTTGCTCTCCCGGCTCTCCGCCTCACACGGGCTCGAATCGGATCCGCTTCTCACCGCGAAGACGAACCGCCGCGTGAAGCTGACGCCGACGATCTTCCGCGCCTCCGGCGAGCGGCTTGTCTTCTGCCGCATCGAGCCGGTGGAGGTGGACGGGCCGGACGGGTGGGAGCTCGGCGAGAATCTCCGTATCCTCTATCACGAGGGCGCGGAGGCGGTGGTCTTCACCGACAAGAAGGGCGTCATCATCGCCGCGAACGACCCCTTTCTCGCGCTGGCCGAGGCGACGGACCTCTCCGCCGTCCGCGGACGCTCGCTCGCCGATCTTCTGGCGCGGGGCGGCGTCGACCTGAAGATCCTGACCGAGAACGCCGCGCGGAACGGCCACATGCGGCTCTTTTCCACCAAGATGGTCGGGGAGTTCGGGGCCGAGGTGCCGATCGAGCTTTCGGCGACCTACCTCAACGACCGCGAGAACCCGATCTTCGCCTCCGTCGCCCGCGACGTCGGCAAGGCCGACCTGACGCGGGCCCGGCGGGCCCCGCTGCCTCGTGGCGGCGCCCGGAACATCGGCGATCTCGTCGGCGCGCGGGACCTTAAGAGCATCGTCGCCGAGACGACCGAGGTCGTCGAGAAGATGTGCATCGAGACGGCCATCGACCTCACGCGGAACAACCGGGTCGCTGCGGCCGAGATGCTCGGGCTTTCGCGCCAGAGCCTCTATGTGAAGCTGCGCAAGTACGGCCTTCTCGAGCGCGGCGAAGAGTCCTGACCCGACTGACCTGACCGGCGTCATCGGCCGAGCGGCGCGCCGGCGCCGCGAGAATCCTGTTGTCGCGCGCCAGACTGTCATGCAAGATTGACAGTGATGAATGTCAATCTGATCGCGCGACCACGCCAGGCGCCCGAACCGGCGGCGCTGCTGGAACTGTTGAAGCCGATCACCTGGTTCCCGCCGATGTGGGCCTTCCTTTGCGGCGTCGTCTCTTCGGGGGCCCCGCTGGCGGAGATGTGGGGAACCGCGCTCTACGGCATGGCGCTGGCGGGCCCTCTCGTCTGCGGCATGAGCCAGGCGGCGAACGACTGGTGCGACCGGCATGTGGACGCGGTGAACGAGCCGGGCCGCCCGATCCCCTCCGGCCGGGTGCCGGGGCGCTGGGGCCTCGGCGTCGCGCTCGCCATGTCGGCGCTGGCGGTGATCGCGGCCCTGCCGCTCGGGCCCTGGGCGATCGGGGCGACCCTTTTCGCCGTCGCCGCCGCTTGGGCCTATTCCGCCGAGCCGGTGCGGCTGAAACGCTCCGGCTGGTGGGGGCCGGGCCTTGTCGGCCTCTGCTATGAGGGCGTGCCCTGGTTCACCGGCGCGGCGGCGGTCTCCGGCGGCGCGCCGGATTGGCGCCTCGTCGCGGTGGCGGCGCTCTATGCGCTTGGCGCGCACGGGATCATGACGCTGAACGATTTCAAGGCGCTGGAGGGGGATCGCCGGCACGGCGTCGCCTCCCTGCCGGTCACGCTCGGTCCCGCCCGGGCCGCGCGCGCCGCCTGCTGGATCATGGCGGCGCCGCAGACCGCGGTGGCCGCGCTCCTCCTCCACTGGGACCGGCCGGTCTTCGCCGCGGCCATCGCGCTCTCGCTCCTCGCGCAGGCGGCCGCGATGCGCCGGCTCCTCCGCGACCCGAAGCGGTATGCGCCCTGGTACAACGCCGTCGGCGTGACGCTCTACGTCGCCGGCATGATGGCTTCCGCCTTTGCGCTGAGGGGGGTCGCGGGATGACGCTGTCATGGGTTTCCATCGTCCGGCTCGGCCTCGTGCAGATGGCGCTCGGCGCCGTGGTGGTGCTGACGACCTCGACCATGAACCGGCTGATGGTCGTCGAACTTGCGCTGCCCGCGGCGCTGCCTGGCGCGCTGGTCGCGCTCCATTACGGCATACAGTTGTCCCGGCCGAAATGGGGCTTCGCCTCCGACGTCACCGGACGCCGGACGCGCTGGATCGTCGGCGGAATGGCGCTGCTCGGCCTCGGCGCGACGCTGGCGGCGCTCGCCGTCGCCCTTCTGGAGACGAGTTTCGGCCAAGGCCTCGCGCTCTCGATCTTCGCCTACGCGCTGATCGGCCTCGGCGTCGGCGCCTCCGGCACCTCGCTCCTCGCGCTGCTCGCTTCGGCGACCGCGCCCCGTCGCCGCGCTGCGGCCGCCACCATCACCTGGCTGATGATGATCTTCGGCATCGCCGTCACGGCCGGCGTGGTCGGCGCGCTGATCGATCCCTATTCGCACGGACGGCTCCTCGCCGTCGTTTGCGGCGTCGCCGTCTTCGCGCTGGCGCTGACGGCGGCGGCGACCTGGCGCGTCGAACGCGGGATCGAGGCGGCCCCGTCGGCGGCGGATCGCGCGGGCTTCCGGGAAAGCCTCGCGGAGGTCTGGGCCGAGCCGAAGGCCCGCGCCTTCACCTGTTTCGTCTTCCTCTCGATGGTCGCCTATTTCATGCAGGAGCTGATCCTCGAGCCCTATGCCGGCGTCGTCTTCGAGCTTACGCCCGGCGCCTCGACCGCGCTCTCCGGCGTGCAGAACGGCGGGGTCTTCCTCGGCATGCTTCTCGTCGGCGTCGCGGCGACCGGGTTCCGGATCGGCGCGCTCCGCGCCTGGGTCGTGGCCGGCTGCCTCGGCTCCGCGGTCGCGCTCGTCGCTCTTGCCGCGCTCGGGCGTGGCGGAGAGGCGGACCTTCTGACCGGCGCGGTGGCCGCGCTCGGCTTCTTCAACGGCGTCTTCGCGGTCGCTGCCATCGGCTCGATGATGGCTCTCTCGGGCGAAGGCCGGGCGCGGCGCGAGGGGACGCGGATGGGCCTCTGGGGCGCGGCGCAGGCCCTGGCGGCCGGGTTCGGCGGCCTTCTCGGCGCGGCGGCGGTGGACGCGATGCGGCTGATTCTCGCCGACGACGCAGCCGCCTTCGGCGCCGTTTTCGTCGCCGAGGCGGTGCTCTTCGTCGCGGCCGCGGCGCTCGCCGCGCGGGTTCTCGCGGAGGGCCGGCCCGCGCCCCACGCATCCCTCGTTCCGGGAGAATGAGCATGGAGCCATTCGACATCGCGGTGATCGGTGGCGGCCCGTCCGGCGCCACGGCGGCGGCGGATCTGGCCCGGAGCGGCGCGCGGGTCGCGCTGCTCGACCGCGCCGGGCGGATCAAGCCTTGCGGCGGCGCGGTGCCGCCGCGGCTGATCGAGGATTTCCAGATCCCGGCGGAGCAACTCGTCGCCCGCATTACGACGGCGCGGATGATCTCGCCGACCGGCCGCCGGGTGGACATCCCCATCGAAGGCGGCTTCGTCGGCATGGTGGACCGAGAGCGGTTCGACGAGTTCCTCCGCGCCCGCGCCGCCTCGTCGGGGGCGGAGCGGTTCACCGGAACGTTCCTCCGCATCGAGCGGGACGGCGCGTCGCCCCGCGTCGTCTATCGGGACCGCGAAAGCGGCGAGGCGCGGAGCCTCGTCGCCCGTCTCGTCATCGGCGCGGACGGCGCGCGCTCCGCCGTCGCGCGCGCCGAGGGGCTGCACGAGGGCGCCGCGCCCTATGTCATGGCCTATCACGAGGTGATCGAGGCGCCCGTCGCCGGGGCCTATGACCCGGATCGGTGCGACGTGATCTATGACGGCGCGGTCTCGCCGGATTTCTATGGCTGGGTGTTCCCGCACGGGACGCAGGCCTCGGTCGGCATGGGCACGGCGGTGGACGGGGTGGATCTCAAGCGCGCCACCTCCGCGCTCCGCGCCTCGGCCGGCCTCGCCGGCTGCGCGACGATCCGGCGAGAGGGCGCGCCGATCCCCCTCCATCCGCTGGAGCGTTGGGATAACGGGCGCGACGTGGTGCTGGCGGGGGACGCCGCCGGCGTCGTCGCGCCCTCGTCGGGCGAGGGGATCTATTACGCGATGTATGGCGGCCGGGTCGCCGCCTCCGCCGCCGCCGCGGCGCTCGCCTCCGGCCGGGCGCGGGACCTGACGCTCGCCCGCAAGGTCTTCATGCGGGAGCACAAGACCGTCTTCCGCGTGCTTCGCGCAATGCAGGACGCCTATTACCGCTCCGACGAGCGGCGCGAGCGGTTCGTCTCGCTCTGCCATGACGTCGACGTGCAGCGCCTCACCTTCGAGGCTTACATGAACAAGCGGCTGGTCCGCTCCCGGCCCCTCGCGCATCTCAAGATCGGGCTGAAGAACCTCGCGCATCTCACCGGGCTGGTCTCGCCGGCGCACGTCTGACGCCGGCGCTTCCGGTCCGCCGCTCAGGCGGGGCGCGCCGCCGCCTCGCGGCCGAAGGCCGGCGCCGCGATGCCGAGCGCCTCGAGCGCGGTGGCGGCGATATCCGCGGCGGAGAGGCCG
>CALFYQ010000456.1 GCA_937952085.1 uncultured Paracoccaceae bacterium
CCCTATTATCGCTGGGTCTCGGACTATATCGGCGTGATCGGCGGGCGCTGAGCCCTCGCCCCACCGGCCCCGGCCGCGGGCCGGGGCCTTCCAGCCCCGCGGGTCGACATGAGCGAAGCCGTCGAATTCCTTGACGTGTCCCGTCGTTTCGGCGCGGTGGCGGCGGTGGACCGGGTCTCCGTCGCGATCCGGCCCGGCGAGTTCTTCGCCATGCTCGGCCCCTCCGGTTCCGGCAAGACCACCTGCCTCCGCCTCATCGCCGGCTTCGAGCGGCCGACCGGCGGCGAGGTCCGCATCTTCGGCGCGCCGATGTCGGGCGTCCCGCCCTGGAACCGCGCCGTCAACACCGTCTTTCAGGACTATGCGCTCTTTCCCCATCTCGATGTGGTGGAGAACGTCGCATACGGGCTGATGATCCGCGGCGAGGGCAGGGCGGCGCGGCGGAAGGCGGCCGAGGCCGCGCTCGAGATGGTCCGCCTCCCCGGTTATGGCGGGCGGAAGCCCTCCGAGCTTTCCGGCGGCCAGCGCCAGCGCGTCGCCCTCGCGCGCGCGCTCGTCATGCAGCCCCGCGTCCTCCTTCTCGACGAGCCGCTCGGCGCGCTCGACCTGAAGCTCCGGGAGGAGATGCAGGAGGAGTTGAAGGCGCTCCAGCGGCAGGTCGGCGTCACCTTCGTCTTCGTCACGCACGACCAGGGCGAGGCGTTGTCGATGGCCGACCGGGTCGCCGTCTTCAACAGGGGCCGGATCGAGCAGGTCGGCGCGCCGGACGAGATCTACCACCGCCCGGCCAACCCCTTCGTCGCCGATTTCGTCGGCGGCTCCAACGTCCTGCCGCCGTCGCTGACCGAGAGCCTGACCGGCCGCGCCGCCCCGGCGAGCCTCCGTCCCGAAAAGATCCGCCTCGGCGGCGAGGGGCGGGAGGCGAAGGTGATCGCCACGCTCTTCCTCGGGGCCGCCACCCGCGCGCATCTCGAGATGGAGGGAGCGAACCTTTCCGTCCTCATCCCCGGCGGCGCCCCGGTTCCCGCCGCCGGCGAGACGGTGCGGGTGAGCTGGGACGCAGCCGACCTGCACCTGATGGAGGGGGCGTGACGGCCGTGTCGCGCATCCACCCCTTCGCCGCCCCGCCCGGCCAAGGGGCGACGCGCGCGCCCGACTTGTCCCGCGACGAAGCGGGCCGCGGCCGCCCATCCCGGAGCGGCCGCACGCGGCCGCCTGGGCGAACCCAGCCCGATTTCAGGCCGTCGGCCCCGGCCGGACCCCCTTCGGCCTCCGCTTTCGCTTCAGCCGAGCGGAGCCTGCAGGTCTCCCCCGGAGACCCGCTGATCGGCTCCGCGGAGATATCGGTCGGCGCGGCGCCTTGCGCCTCGGGGGCCCGCGTCAAGCCCGGGGCGGCGGGCTTCGGGCGCGCCGCCCTCAACAAACGCGGCCCCGGGCTCGCCCCGGCGTCTCGCGCCTTGGGGCGTGGCGGCCCCGAGCGCGGAATGCGCGCCCCCGAACCGGGCCGAAGCGCGGCCGTTCGCTCCCCTGCCTCCCGACCCGCAAGATGACCGCGCTCCTCTCCCGCGCCTCCGAAACCCTCTGGCGCCGCCCCGGCCTCCTCCTCGCGCTCCTCCTCGCGCCGCCGGCGCTCTGGCTCGGCGTCGTCTATCTCGGCTCGCTCTTCGCCCTTCTAGCGCAGAGCTTCTTCTCCATCGACGAGTTCACCGGCCTCATCCGCCGCGAAGTCACGCTGAAGACCTATGGGGAGCTTTTCACCCCCGCCAATCTCGACATCATCTTCCGCACCGTCTCGATGGCCGCCGCCGTCACCCTTGCGGCCGCGGTCATTGCCTTCCCCATCGCCTATTTCGCCGCCCGCTACGCCCGCGGCCGCTGGAAGGCGCTCTTCTACCTCGGCGTCATGCTGCCGCTCTGGTCGAGCTATCTGGTGAAGGTCTATTCGTGGAAGCTGATCCTCGCGAAGGAAGGCATCCTCACCTGGGCGCTCGGCAAGCTCGGCCTCCTGCCGCTGCTGGACGCATGGCTCTCGCTCCCCTGGATCGGCGGCAACTCGCTCTCGACCAGCTTCACCGGCACCTTCCTCGTCTTCCTTTATGTCTGGCTGCCCTTCATGATCCTGCCGATCCAGTCGGCGCTGGAGCGCGTGCCGCCGTCGCTGCTCGAAGCCTCCGGCGATCTCGGCGCGCGGCCGGCGCAGACCTTCCGCGCGGTGATCCTGCCGCTCGCCTTTCCGGGCGTGATCGCGGGCTCGATCTTCACCTTCTCGCTAACGCTGGGGGACTACATCATCCCGCAGATCGTCGGCACTTCGGCCCGGTTCATCGGCCAGGCGGTCTACCAGCACCAGGGCACGGCCGGGAACATCCCGCTCGCCGCGGCCTTCGCGGTCGCGCCCATAGTCATCATGGCGCTCTATCTCTGGTGGGCGAAGCGGCGGGGGGCCTTCGATGCGCTCTGACCGCGCGCCCTTCTGGCTGAAACTTGCGGCGGGGGCGGGGCTCCTCTTCCTCCACCTGCCGCTCCTCCTCATCTTCGCCTACGCCTTCACCACCGAGGACCGGACCTATCAGTGGCCGCCGCCCGGCCTGACGCTGAAATGGTTCGCCGTCACCTGGGAAAGGCCGGACGTCTGGGAGGCGCTCTGGCTCTCGGTCGAGGTGGCGGCGATCTCGACCGCCATCGCCCTCGTCCTCGGCACGCTCTGCGCCGCGGCGATGTCGCGCGCGACGTTCTTCGGCAAGGAGACGATCTCGCTCCTGGTGATCCTGCCGATCGCGCTTCCGGGCATCATCACCGGCATCTCGCTCCGCTCCGCGTTCAATCTCGCCGACATCCCCTACAGCTTCTGGACCATCGTGCTCGGCCACGCGACCTTCTGCGTCGTCGTCGTCTACAACAACGCCGTCGCCCGGTTCCGCCGGATCTCCGGCTCGCTCGTCGAGGCGTCGATGGACCTCGGCGCCAACGGGTTCCAGACCTTCCGGCACGTGATCCTGCCCAATCTCGGCACCGCGCTCCTCGCCGGCGGGATGCTCGCCTTCGCACTCTCCTTCGACGAGGTGATCGTCACCACCTTCACCGCGGGCCAGCAGCAGACCCTGCCGATCTGGATGCTGGAGGAGCTGGTGCGCCCGCGGCAGCGGCCGGTCACCAACGTGGTGGCGATGGTCGTCGTCCTCGTCACCTTCCTGCCCATCCTCGCCGCCTACTACCTGACCCGCGACGGCGACCGCATCGCCGGCGCCGGGAAATAGCCCTTCCAGGAGGAGCCCCATGAAAACCGAAATGCTGATCGGGTCCGCCTTCGAGCCGGGAACCGAGACCGCCGAAAAGGTGCTGAACCCCCGCACCGGGGCGCTGATCGTCGAGGCGCCGGAGGCCTCGCCGGCGCAGATCGACCGCGCCGTCGCCGCCGCGCGGAAGGCCTTCGCCACCTGGTCCCGCACCACGCCCGCGGAACGTTCCGCCCGGCTCCTCAAGGTCGCCGACCGGATCGAGGCCGAGGCGGAGGAGTTCGCGAAGCTCGAGGCGCTCAACTGCGGCAAGCCCTTTGGCGCCGCGCTGAACGACGAGCTTCCCGCCATCGTCGACTGCTACCGCTTCTTCGCCGGCGCCTGCCGCGCCACGCCGGCCTCCGCCGCGGGCGAATATCTCGAAGGCTTCACCTCGATGATCCGGCGGGACCCGATCGGCGTCGTCGCCTCCATCGCGCCCTGGAACTACCCGCTGATGATGATGGCCTGGAAGCTCGGCCCGGCCCTCGCCGGCGGCAACACCGTCGTCTTCAAGCCGTCGGAGCAGACCCCGCTCACCGCGCTGAAGATGGCGAAGATCCTCGCCGACGAACTGCCGGAAGGCGTCTGCAACATCATCCTCGGCCGCGGCGAGAGTGTCGGCGCCGCGCTCATCCACCATCCCGGCGTCGACATGATCTCCATCACCGGAGACATCGCCACCGGCAAGAAGGTGCTGGAGGCGGCGGCGCGGAGCGTGAAGCGCACCCATCTCGAACTTGGCGGCAAGGCCCCGGTCATCGTATTCGACGACGCCGACCTCGACGCGGTGATCGAGGGCGTCCGCACCTTCGGCTATTACAATGCGGGGCAGGACTGCACGGCGGCCTGCCGCATCTACGCCGCCCGTGGCGTGCATGACCGGCTGGTGGCGGACCTCGCCTCCGCCGTCTCCACCATCCACTACGCCGACGCCGACGACGGCAAGAACGAGATCGGCCCGCTCATCTCCCCGCGGCAGCGCGACCGGGTGGCGAGCTTCGTCGCCCGCGCCGTCGAGCAGAAGCATATCGAGGTGGCGACCGGCGGCGGCCTCCACGACGGGCCGGGCTTCTACTACAAGCCCACCGTCATCGCCGGCGCCCTCCAGTCCGACGAGATCGTCAAGCGGGAGGTGTTCGGCCCGGTCGTCTCCGTCACCCGCTTCTCCGACGTCGACGAGGCGGTCGCCT
>CALFYQ010000457.1 GCA_937952085.1 uncultured Paracoccaceae bacterium
GGGTTTCTTCCTGCGGGATTCCGAAGTGCTGGAGGCGGCCTCGGGCGCCGAGCTCTGCGTCATCCAGGTGATGAGCGCGCGGTCGCTCTCCAACCGCCTCTTTCAGGTGAAGCTCTCGCGCAACGCGCAGATCGAGGCGGTCTCCAAGGCGCTGCAGGAACTCTTCCCGCATGTCGACTTCGAGACGTTCACCTACGCCCACAACATGCTGAACCAGATCGCCGACGAGGACCCGGAGAAGTTCCTCGCCGTCGAGGCGGAGCTGAAGACGGCGTGGGTCGCGCGGACGCGCCTGCTGCTCCAGTCGATCCGCACCAAGCGGCTGCTCTTCTGGTTCTCCGAGCGGCGCCCGGAAGACGTGGTCGGCTCCTCGGATGACGGCCCGGCGCTGGTCTACCCGCAGTTCGTGGACCGGACGATGGTGGACGCCGTGGCGCCCCTTTGCGACTCGATCGTCGAGTGCGTCACCTCGCAGGGGATGCCGCAATCGCTCCTGCTCGACGGTGAGGCGGTGCTCCAGACGCCCTTCGGCATGCCGGTGAGCGAGAACCGCTACTATCCCTCGCCCGAGATGCACGCGGCGGCGGCGGCGGCGCTCGAAGCGCCGGTGCAGAAGCTTCTCGCCTTCAACGGGACGCCGGCATTCCTGAAGCCGGAGACGGTCACGATCTGAGGCGGAGAAGGGCTGAGGCGGGGCGCGATCCGCGCCCCACCTGCATTCGATCTCGTCAGCTGCCGCTCGAGACCTGGGTCGGGAAGCGGTAGAAGATGTGGTCGCCGATCCGCGCCGTCTCGGTCAGCCGCTTCGCCCATTTTGGCCGCACCGCGGTGGTGTGGAAATGGGTGGCGCCGTCGGTGATGATCCGCGGCCGGCCCGAAAGCATGATCCGTGAGATCTTCAGCGCCTTCACGAATGCGGCGCGGTTGACGATCCGGTCCGCCTTGCCGTCGCAGGCATAGGAGAACTGGCAGCCGGAGCGCTTGCCGGGCGCAGTGCCCTGCATCACGACCGAGCAGACCGTCTTCGGGAAGGAGCGGCTGTCGACCCGGTTGAGGATCACCTCGGCGACAGCGAACTGGCCGCGCGTATCCTCGCCCCGGGACTCGAAATAGACCGCCTCGGCGAGGCACTGGAGCTGCCGCTGGTCGACGCCCGGCGCGGAATCCTGCATGAGAGCGGAGGAGACCGAGACGACCTCGTTCACGTCCATGCCCCGCGTCGCCTCGGCCAGCGCCGCCACGAGCGCGTCCTCCTCGACAAAGGGGTTGAGGTTGCGGTCGCCCAGCGAGCGGGTGGTGAGCCGCACCGGCGTCACCGAGAGCCGGCCGGTCTGCGCGAACATGGCGTCCGACTCGAGGGCGCGGATGGCGCTCTTCTCTGCGCGGAGCACGGCCAGGATGCGCTCTGCGCCGGGCCGCTGGGCCGCCTCGTCGATCCGATCCGCCCCCTGATCGGCTGCGGCCCCGCCCGCAGCGAGAAGCGCCGTCGCCATCAACCAAGCCGCCGTCAGGGTGGGCGCGAAATCGCGTCGGAACATCCCCGGTCACCTTCTTTTAGCGCCGGCGCGGCCCGTTCGGGACACGTCGCTGGCTATAGCGGGTCTGGACCCGCCCTCGACTCCGAATGAAGCGGGCGACCGTCCTGGTCGCCTAGGGTTTCGTTAACGAGTTGTGAACCGATCGGGCGCCTTCCGGTCAATCAGCAAACTGGTTGATTCGCCTGCGAATCGATCACAAAAGGGCCTGAATCGAGCGTTCTCTCGAAATAATTTCGTAAGATTTCAGGTGATCACTACGAATCGCGATTCTCGCTGCGCTGCGCAAGCAATCTTGCCTGCGCTGCAGCAAGCCGGGCGATGGGCAGCCGGAACGGCGAGCAGGAGACGTAGTCGAACCCCGCCAGTTCGCAGAACCGGATCGAAGCCGGGTCCCCGCCATGCTCGCCGCAAAGCCCGAGGGTGACGTCTGGGCGCCCGCGCCGGCCGCGCTCCGTGGCGATCAGGATGAGCTCCCCCACCCCCTCCACGTCGAGCGAGTGGAACGGATCCTGCGGGAAGACGCCCTTCTGCACATAGTCGCGCATGAAGCGGCCGGCGTCGTCGCGGCTAAGGCCGTAGGTCATCTGCGTCAGGTCGTTCGTCCCGAAGGAGAGGAACTCGGCGACATGGGCGATATCGCCGGCTCGGAGCGCGGCGCGCGGCGTCTCCACCATGGCGCCGATCTTGTAGCGAAGCTGGGCGCCGGTCTCGGCGCGCACCCGCTCCGCCTCCCGCTCCACCACGTGGGCCAGGAGCTCCATCTCCCGGTTGGCGGAGACGAGCGGGATCATGATCTCCGGCGTCACCGGGTCCCAGCTCCGCTTGCCGGCCTCCACCGCCGCCTCGAACACGGCGCGGGCTTGCATGGCGTAGATTTCGGGGAAGGCGACCCCGACGCGGCAGCCGCGCTTGCCGAGCATCGGGTTGAACTCGCGGAGCGCGTCGGCGCGCTGGACGACGGTGCGGAGCGGCAGGCCCATCGCCTGGGCCAGTTCCGCCATCTCCCGCGCCCCGTGCGGCAGGAATTCGTGGAGCGGCGGGTCGAGCAGCCGGATCGTCACCGGCAGGCCCGCCATGATCTCGAAAAGCTCGACGAAATCGCCCCGCTGCATCGGCAGGAGTTCGTCCAGCGCGGCCTTCCGGTCCGTCTCGCTGTCGGCGAGGATCATCCGGCGCATCGTGGTGATGCGGCCCTTCTCGAAGAACATGTGCTCTGTGCGGCAGAGGCCGATCCCGTCGACCGAGAAGCCGGCCGCGACCCGGGCGTCCTGCCCGGTATCAGCGTTGGCGCGGATCTTCAGCCGGCGCACCTCGTCGGCCCAGCTCATCAGCGTCGCGAAGGCGCCCGACAGCTCGGGGCGGACGAGCGGCGGCGCGCCGGCCAGCGCCTCGCCCGCCGAGCCGTCCACGGTGACGACATCGTGCTCGCGGAAGACGCGGCCATCGGCGGCGGTGAGCGTCGCCGCCTCGAAGTCGAGCGAGATGTCGGCCGCGCCGACGACGCAGGGCGCGCCGAGGCCGCGGGCGATCACCGCGGCGTGGCTGGTCATGCCGCCGCGCACGGTCAGCACCCCGGCGGCGGCGTGCATGCCGCGGATGTCTTCCGGGCTGGTCTCGACTCGGACGAGGATCGCCGGCTCCTCCCGCGCCGCAAGCGCCTCGGCGGCCTCCGGCGAGAAGACGATCTTGCCGGTCGCCGCGCCCGGCGAGGCGGCGAGGCCGCGACCGATCGGGTCCCGCTTCGCGCGGGGGGCGACGGTCGGGTGGAGATGAGCGGTGAGCGCGCCGGGGTCGATCCGGAGGAGCGCCTCCTCCTTCGAGATCAGCCCCTCCGAGGCGAGATCGACGGCGATGCGCACCGCCGCCCGCGCCGAAGGCTTCATCGGCTCCGCGTCGAGAAGGCGGACGCGCCCGCCCTCGACCGTGAACTCCACGCGGCAGGCGTCGCCGAGCGCCCCCTCGGCGAGGAGCGCGAGGCGTCGCAGCGCCTCCGCCGGCTCCGGCGCCTCCTCTTCGAGGGCCGGCGCGGTCTGGCCGGCGGCGCGGCGCCCGGCGGCGGTGAGGAGGCGCGGGGTGCGAAGGCCCATCAGCGCATCGTCGCCCTGCGCCTGCGGCAGGTAGCGGCCCTCGAAGCCCGGCGCGCCGTCCTCCTCGGAGCGGAGCCAGGCGGCGCCGGCGCCCGAAGGCGCGGGCCCGAGGCCGAGCGCCATCGCTTGGGCGATCAGCGTCAGCTCCCCCCCCGCCTCGACCCCCTTGGCGGCGCGGATCAGCCGCGCGGTCGGCGCGTTCCAGGCCCGCCGCAGCGCCCCGGCCGCGAGCGCGAACTGCGCCGCGGCGTCGTCCGGAAAGGGCTCGCCGACCTCCTCGTCGACGAGAGAGAGATATTCGGCTTCGAGCGCGAGGAGCCCGTCGAGCGAGAGCGCGGCCTCGTCCGCCGCCCCTTCGAGCTTCATCCGGTCGTGGAGCGCGGCCTCGAACGGGTCCGGGTCGGCGTCCATCGCGCCGACGGCGAAGCTCTGGATCGCGCGGCGGCGCATGTCGGCGGCGGCGCGCAGGCCGGCCCGGCGGCCAAGCCCCTCGGCGGCGGCGCGGGTGAGGCCCACATTGAGGAACCCGGGCGTCGAGGGCGCGCCGGGCGGCGGGCTGGCGCGAAGCGCGAGGATGAGCGGCGCCTCGCGCCGACCGAAGCCGAGGCCGGTCTCCGCCTCGAGCGCGGCCATCGCCAGGGCGATCTCCTCGGCGCGCGCGCCGGCGGAGAAGGCGAAGCCGGGCGGCGTCGGCGCCCCGGCGCGGATCAGCCGGCCAAGTCGCGCGGCCTTCGCGCCGACGCGCTCGGCCTCCGCGGCCTCGCTGAGGGGCGTCGGGCGATCCATGCTGATCCCTCTATCCCGATGTTGCGCTGCGGGAAAGAGGCGCAACGCGCGCGACAAAGAAACCATTATTGACCAGGCACAACCATAAATTGATAAGGAACGGGCGAATTGGAAAAGGGGGCCGTAGTGGTGTCTGACAAGGGGGGCGACGTCCCACCTCCGAGCGAACCGTCGTTTATTGTTGGCGTCGGCGCTTCCGCGGGCGGCCTCGAGGCGCTGCGCGATTTCTTCGGCAACCTGCCCGACCCCGCGACCTCACCCTCGCCGGCGACCTTCGTCGTCGTCCAGCACATGTCTCCCGCCCATCGGAGCCTGCTTTCGACGCTGATCGCGCGCGAAACACGGCTTCCCGTGCATGATCTCGAAGATGGCGCGGAGCCGGAAACCGGGGCGATCTACGTCACCCCGCCGAACGTGGACGTGCTCTATCGCGAGGGGCGGCTCCGCCTCGCGCCGTCGAGCGGCGGCGGCGCGCCGAAGCCTTCGATCGACCGGTTCTTCCTCAGCCTCGCCGAATCGGCGCAGGACCGTTCGGTGGGAATCGTCCTTTCCGGCACCGGCAGCGACGGCGCCTTCGGCATTCGCGCCGTGCGGGGCGCCGGAGGCGTCACCATCGCGCAGGAGCCGCGCAGCGCCAAATATGACGGCATGCCCCAGGCTGCGATCGAGACCGGCTGCGTCGATCTGGTCCTCTCGCCGGCCGATATGGGCGCGAAGCTGAGCCGCATCATCGCCAGCCCGCGCGATCTCGAACGCTTCCGTACGCCAGCCGGCCCGGAAACGCCGCTGGCGGAGCTTCTGCAGATCGTCTTCGCCCGCAGCCGGGTCGATTTCCGCGACTACAAGCCGACGACGATCCAGCGCCGGCTGGACCGGCGGATGACCGCGCTCGGCGTCGAGGAGATGGCGGATTACGTCGCGCTCTGCCGCCGCAACCCGGAGGAGGTGGACGCGCTCTTTCGCGACTTCCTCGTCTCGGTCACCTGGTTCTTCCGCGACCCGCAGGAGTTCCTCGCCCTCGTTCCGCTGGTGAAGGAGATCGTGGAGCGGCGGCGCAGCCGGCCGGCTCGCGTCTGGATCGCCGGCTGCGCCACCGGAGAGGAGGCCTATTCGGTGGCGATCCTCTTCGCCGAGGCGCTCGGCGGACCGGAAAAATTGAAGAAGGACAAGGTCCAGATCTTCGCCTCCGACGTCGACGCGCGCGCGCTCGAGGCGGCGCGGCGCGGCCAGTATCCGCGCGCCGCGCTGGAGAATGTGCCGGCGGACTATGTCGACCGCTACTTCCGGATCGACGGCGACAACGTCAACGTCCACCCGGCGTTGAAGGACGTGGTGATCTTCTCCTATCACAACGCCTGTCAGGATCCGCCCTTCATCAACATCGACCTGATCTGCTGCCGGAACCTGCTGATCTATTTCAGCCAGCAGCTTCAGGCGCGCGTCCTCTCCCGATTCGCCTATGCGCTCGACCCGGCCGGGGCGATGCTGCTCGGCACGGCGGAGACGGTGACGGTCTCGGAAGAGCATTTCGTCCGCTCCTCGCCGGGCGCGCATCTCTTCCGGCGGCGCGCGGTCGGCCGGCGCGCCCCGCGGGGCGGCTACGAGATGCCGCCGCCCTTCCGCCCGGGCGGGACGCGAGAGATGGTCTCGGAGGCGACCACGGCGGAGGCGGCGCTCTTCGATGCGGTGGCGCGGGCGCTCGGCCCCGTCGTCGCCCTCGCCACCGAGGATTGCCGCATCCTGCGAATCTGGGGCGATCTCAGCCCCTATGTGAAGGTGGACGAGACCACCCGGCTGCAACTCGGCCTCGCGATCCTGCGGCACCCGCTGGCGCAGGAGGCGCGCACGCTGGTCGGCGTCGCGCTACGCTCCGGCGAGCGGCGGCAGGGCGCGCCGCACCGCATCTTCGAGAACCAGGCGGAGACGATCCGCCTCGAAGCCTTCCCGCTGGTGCAGCCGGGCGAGCGCGAACGCCTCGCGCTCCTCGTCTTCAACCGGCATGTCGAGGCGGCGCCGCGCCGGCCGCAGGGCAACAAGGAAGGCGGCGAATGGCTGGAGACGGTGGAGCGCGAGCTCGCCTCCACCCGGCAGGCGCTGGAGCAGACCATCGAGGCGCTGGAGACCTCGAACGAGGAGCTTCAATCGGCCAACGAGGAGCTCCAGTCCACCAACGAGGAATTGCAGGCGACCAACGAGGAGCTGGAAACCTCCAACGAGGAGCTGCAGAGCTCCAACGAGGAGCTGGTGACGGTGAACGAGGAACTGCAGATCTCCTCCTCCGAGCTCGCCACCATCAACGAGGAGCTGAACACCGTCCTGAAGAACGTGGCGGCGCCGCTCCTCATCGTCGACAGCGCGCTCCAGATCACCAAGGCGAGCCGCGACGCGATCCTGCTGTTCCGCCTGGAGCCGCCGCTGGAGACGCCGCATCTCAGCCAGTGCGCCCTGCCCGACGGCTTCCCGCTGCTCGTCGAGATCGCCAACGAGGCGCTTCAGTTCGGCCGCACGGTGACGCGCGAATTCACCGCCGGGGGTCTTTTCCACATCCTTCGCTGCGCCCCGGTCTCGACGCCGCGCGGCCGCCTCCAGGGCGTGACGATGTGCTTCATGGCGACGCCGGGCGCCGCCGCGCGCTGAGGCTTGCCGCGCCGGGACGGAATCGGGCTAAGGTTCCTCCGCAACAGGAAGGAGGAGCCTAACATGGCTTCGGCTCTCATCAGGCTCGCGCGGGCGGGGCTGGGCGCGATAGCGCTCGCGGCGCTCGCCGCCGGCGTCGCGGAAGCGCGCGGCGCGACCATCGGCATGCAGCTCGAGCCGCCGGTGCTCGACCCGACCGCGGGCGCCGCGGCGGCGATCGACGAGATCGTCTATTCCAACATCTTCGAGGGGCTGGTGAAATTCGCTGAGGACGGCTCCATCGTCCCCGGCCTCGCCGAGAGCTGGGAGATCTCCGATTTCGGGCTTGTCTACACCTTCAAGCTCCGCTCCGGCGTGAAGTTCCATGACGGAACCGATTTCGACGCCGAGGACGTGAAGTTCTCGCTCGACCGGATTTCCGCCGAGGGCAGCCAGAACGCCCAGAAGGCGCTCTACGCCTCGATCCTCGAAACCGCCGTGATCGACCCGATGACGGTGCGGATCACCCTCTCGCAGCCGACCGGCGCCTTCCTCTTCTACCTCGCCTGGGGCGACGCGGTGATCGTCGCGCCGGAGAGCGCGGCCACCAACGCGGAGACGCCGGTCGGCACCGGCCCCTTCAAGTTCGCCAACTGGGCGAAGGGCGACAGCGTCGAGATCGTCCGCAACGACGAGTACTGGGGCGCGAAGGCGAAGCTAGACGGCGCCGTCTTCAAGTTCATCTCCGACCCGAACGCCGCCTTCGCCGCGGTGATGGCGGAGGACATCGACGCCTTCCCTGGCTTCCCGGCCCCGGAAATCCTCGACCAGCTCGCGGCGGACCCGCGCTTCCTCGTCGTCGTCGGCTCCTCCGAGGGCGAGACGATCCTCTCCACCAACAACAAGGCGGGGCCCCTCGCCGACGTGCGGGTGCGCGCCGCCATCGCCCACGCGATCGACCGCAAGGCGCTGATCGACGGCGCGATGTATGGCTACGGCGCGCCGATCGGCACGCATTTCGCCCCGCATCACCCGGACTATGTCGACCTGACGCTTCAATCCGCCTACGATCCGGAATTCTCGAAGAAGCTACTCGCGGAAGCGGGTTACGAGGGCGGGCTGACGCTCCGCCTCAAGCTGCCGCCGCCCTCCTACGCGCGCCGGGGCGGCGAGATCGTCGCCTCGCAGCTTCGCGCCGTCGGCATCGAGACCGAGATCAGCAATCTCGAATGGGCCGCATGGCTCGAAGAGGTGTTCAAGAAGAAGGACTATGACCTGACCATCGTCAGCCATACCGAGCCCTTCGACATCGGCATCTACGCCCGGCCGGACTACTACTTCAATTACGACTCGGCCGAGTTCCAGACCACCTTCGCCATGCTGGAGCGGACCAGCGACCCGGCGGAGCGGTCCTCGCTGGTGAAGGCGCTGGAGCGGATCATCGCCGACGACTACGTCAACGGCTATCTCTTCCAGCTCGCCCGGACCAGCGTGCAGAACGCCAGCCTCAAGGGCCTCTGGAAGCATTCGCCGACCCAGGCGAACGACCTCACCAAGGCCTATTGGGAGTAGGCCCGTCGAGGTTTATGAGCGGAGGGCGACGGTGCGGCGGCTCGCAGCGATCCTGATGGCCGACGCCGTCCGCTTCACCGACCGCGCGGCGCGCGACGAACGCGCCGCGCTGACCGAGCTTGCCGCCTGCATGGAGCTTCTGGAGCGGACCACCAGCCTCAATGGCGGCCGCGTGGTGAAGACGATGGGCGACGGGCTGATGGCGGAGTTCGGCTCCGCCGTCGCCTCCGTCTCGGCCGCCGCCGCGATGCAGGAGCGGCTGGCCGAGCGCGCGCGCGATGTGGGCGACGCGCTCGCCTTCCGCATCGGCGTCCATGTCGGCGACGTCATGGTCGCCGGTGGCGATCTTCTCGGCGACGGCGTGAACCTCGCCGCCCGGCTGGAGGCGGCGGCCGATCCCGGCGGCGTCCTCCTCTCCGGCCGCGTCCATGACGACGTGCGCGGCAAGATCGACCTCGCCTTCGAGGACGCCGGCGAGCGGGCTCTGAAGGGCATCCCCGGCCCGGTGCGCGTCTGGCGGATCGCCGGCATGGCCGCCCCCGCCGCGCCTCCCGCCCCGGCGCTGCCCGAAAAGCCTTCGGTCGCGGTTCTCCCCTTCGCGAACCTCTCGACCGACCCCGAACAGGCGTTCTTCGCCGACGGACTGACCGAGGACATCATCACGGCGCTGTCGAGGGTCCCGTGGATCTTCGTCATCGCCCGGAATTCGAGCTTCATCTACAAGGGCGCGGCGGTAGACGTGCGGAAGGTCGGGCGCGACCTCGGCGTCGCCTACGTGCTCGAAGGCAGCGTCCGGCGGGCGGGCGAGCGGCTCCGCGTCACGGGCCAGCTCGCCGACGCCGCGACCGGCGCGCAGATCTGGGCGGACAGGTTCGACGGCGCGGTCGCCGAAGTCTTCGACTTCCAGGACGAGGTGACGGACGCGGTCGTCCGCGCCATCGCCCCGCAGATCCAGCGGACGGAGATCGACCGCGCCCGCGCAAAGCCGCCGGAGAACCTGACCGCCTATGATCGCTACCATCAGGGCCTCGCCGCGCTGCACCGCGCCGATTCGCTGGAGGCGGCGCGCCGCCTCGACCTCGCCATCGAGGCGGCGCCCGGCTTCGCCAAGGCGATCGGGCTCCGGGCGTGGTGCGCGACGCTGCATTTCGCCTGGCTCGGCGGCAGCGGCTATGACGCGCAAAAGGCGCTCGGCGAGTCGCTCGCGTCGCAGGCGCTGCAAATCGCGCCCGACGACCCCGAAACCATGGCCTACGCCGGCTATTCGATGTCCTTCTTCGGATCAGAGGTGGAGCGCGGCCTCGCCCTCGTTCGCGCCGCGGTGGAGCAGTGCCCGAGCTTCTACTGGGCGAGAACGTCCCTTGGGATGCTGGAGGCGCTGCACGGGCCGGACCCCGAAGGCGCCATCGAGATCGCCGAAAGCGCCATGCGCCTCAGCCCGCGCGACCCGCTCAACTTCCGCAACCGGGTGACGATCAGCCACGCATATCGCAGGCTCGGCGACTATGAACGCCAGCTCGAGCACGCGCTCGCCGGGCGGGCGATCAATCCCGAAATCGCGGTCATTGCGATAAACGTCATCACCGCGCTCTACCATCTCGGCCGCCTCGATGAGACGCGAGAGGAAGGCCGGCGCCTGAACGCCTGGAAGCCGGATTTCAACGTCGAGACCTTCCTGCACCATCACAAGGGCTTTCGCGCCGACTTCGACTACATCGGCAACGTCCGCCCGGCGCTCCGCTACGCGCTCGGCCTCGACGACACGCCCGAGCGGACCTAGCCTCGAAGCCGATGCTCCGCTACGCGCTCCGCCGTCTCGCCTCGCTCGGCCTCTCGCTCCTGCTCGCCTCGGCCGTGATCTTCGCGGTGGTGGAGGTCATCCCGGGGGACCCGGCCTCCTACATGCTCGGCATCAACGCCTCGGAAGATACGCTGGCCGCGGTCCGCGCCGATCTCGGGCTCGACCGGCCGGTGATCGAGCGCTACGCGCTCTGGCTCGCCGGCATGGCGCAGGGGGATTTCGGCGACTCCTACGCCTACCGGACGCCGGTGGCCGGCCTCGTGGCGGAGCGGCTCGCCGTCTCGCTGCCGCTCACGGTCTACGCGCTCGTCCTCTCCACCCTCTTGGCGATCCCGGCCGGGCTCCTCGCCGCCTCGCGCCGCGGGCGGGCGGCCGACTGGGGGGTCATGGGCGTCACGCAGCTTGGCGTCGCGACGCCGAACTTCTGGTTCGCCATCCTTCTCGTCGTGATCTTCGCGATCAATCTCCGCTGGGTCTCCGCCGGCGGGTTTCCGGGCTGGGACAAGGGCTTCTGGCTCGGCGTGAAGGCGCTGACCTTGCCGGCCGTCGCGCTCGCGCTGCCGCAGGCCTCGATCCTCGCCCGCGTCATGCGCTCCGCGCTGCTTGACACAATGGATGAGGATTTCGTTCGAACCGCCCGAGCCAAGGGGCTTTCACGCGGGCAGGCGCTCCGGCGGCACGCCTTCCGCAACGCGCTGATCCCGGTGCTGACCATCCTCGGGCTCCAGTTCTCCTTCCTCATCGCCGGCGGCATCATCATCGAGAACGTGTTCTTCCTGCCGGGGCTCGGGCGCCTCGTCTTCCAGGGCATCGCGCAGCGGGACCTGATCCTCGTCGAGAGCGTGACGATGCTGCTCGTCTTCGCGGTGATCGTCGTCGCCTTCCTGGTGGACCTCGCCTACGCCTGGGTCGATCCGAGGCTGCGGCGGCGATGAGGTGGGGGCTCGTCATCGGGGCGCTGCTGGCCGGGCTTTTCGCCGGGCTTGCGCTTTTCTCCTTTGTCTGGACGCCGCATGACGCCATCGCGATCTCGGTGGCGGACAAGCTGAAGCCGCCCTCGGCCACGCACTGGCTCGGCACCGATCAGCTCGGGCGGGACATCCTCACGCTCATCATGGTCGGCGCGCGGACTTCCATCGCGGTGGCCATCGTCGCGGTCGGCATCGGCATGGGGCTCGGCGTGCCGCTCGGCCTCGCCGCGGCGGCCCGGCGGGGGACGCTGCTCGACGAGGCGGTGAGCCGGGCGAACGATCTCGTCTTCGCCTTTCCCTCGCTCGTCGTCGCCATCCTCATCACCGCGGTCTTCGGCCCATCGGCCTTCAACGCGATCCTCGCCATCGGCATTTTCAACGTGCCGGTCTTCGCCCGGCTCTCCCGCGGCGCGGCGCTCTCGCTCTGGACGCGGGATTTCGTGCTGGCGGCGCGGGTGGCGGGGAAGGGCCGCGCCCGCATCTCCTTCGAGCACATCCTGCCGAACATCGCGAACCTCCTGATCGTGCAGGGGACGATCCAGTTCTCGCTCGGCATCCTCGCCGAAGCGGGTCTCTCCTATGTCGGCCTCGGGGCGCAGCCGCCGACCCCCTCCTGGGGCCGCATGCTGGCGGAGAGCCAGACGCTGATCTACGGCAATCCCGGCCTCGCGCTGGCGCCCGGCCTCGCGATTCTCCTCACCGTCCTCGGCCTCAACCTGATGGGCGACGGGTTGCGGGATCTCCTCGACCCGCGACTGAGGCGCGCGCGATGAGCGGCGGCTCCGACGCCCGAGCGGCGCGCAAAGCGCCGCGCCCGACCCTCGGAGGGCGCCGGAACCGTTGGGCGGCCGAGCTTTGTCGTTCCGCCCCGAACGCCGTACGAGCTTCTTGCAGAAGTCGAGGGCGCCCGGCCTTCGGAAGGGTCGGGCGCGGCCCGCGCCGGTCGCACGGGCCGAGGGTCGCGGGGGGAGCGCCGCGACGACACCCCCTCGTGGGGAATGGGAAAGCCGCCGCATGACCCTCCTCGCCATCGACCGCCTCTCCCTCTCGATCCGCAGCGCGCCGATCCTCCGCGAGGTCTCGCTCTCCATCGAGGGCGGCGAGGTCTTCGGCGTGATCGGCGAGTCGGGTTCCGGCAAGTCCCTCACCGCCTTCTCGGTGATGCGGCTCCTCCCGGACGGGTCCGAGCCGTCCGGCGCCATCCACTTCGACGGCGCGGACCTTCTCGCCAGGACCGAGCGGGAGATGTGCGCCCTCCGCGGGGCCGAGATCGGCATGGTCTTCCAGGAGCCGATGACCGCGCTCAACCCGGTCAAGACGATCGGCGCGCAGGTCGCCGAGACCGCCCTCATCCACGGCGCGCTCGGCCGGAAGAAGGCGGCGCTGCTCGCCCGCGAGATGCTGAACCGCGTCGGCCTACCCGAAGCGCGCTTCCCGCTCGACCGCTATCCGCATGAGCTTTCCGGCGGCCAGCGCCAGCGCGTCGTCATCGCCATGGCCATCGCGCTCCGCCCGAAGCTCCTGATCGCGGACGAGCCCACCACCGCACTCGACGTGATGACGCAGGCTGAGATCGTCCGCCTCCTTCGCGGCCTCGTCGATGAGTTCGGCATGGGCCTGATGCTCATCACCCACGATCTCGGCCTCGTCGCCGGCGCGGCGGACCGCATCGCCATCATGCGGAAGGGCGAGGTCGTGGAGGCGGGGAAGACGGCCGCCGTCTTCCGCGCCATGCGCCACCCCTACACCCGCATGCTCTTCGAAGCCTCCGCCCACCGACCGGAGCCCGGCCTGCCGCCCGAGGCCGCGGCCCCGCCCGTTCTCGAGGTGAAGGGCGCGGTGCGGGACTATCCCCTGCCCCGCGCGTCGCTTTTCACCCGGCCGGCGAATCACCGCGCGGTGGACGGCGTGAGCTTCACCGTGGCGAAGGGGGAGACGGTGGCGCTCGTCGGCGAGTCGGGCTGCGGCAAGTCCACCCTCGCCCGCGCCATCCTCGGGCTCGAACCGCTCCAGGGCGGCGAGATCCGGCTTTGCGGCGAGGCCGTCACGGCCGACCCGCCCCGCGCCCTCCGCCGCCGGATGCAGGTCGTCTTCCAGGACCCTTATGGCAGCTTCGATCCGCGCTGGCGGGTGGAGCGGCTGGTGGCCGAGCCCTTCCACCTTCTTGACGCGCCGCCCGCCGGCGCCGCGCGGCGCGCCCGCGTGGCCAAGTCGCTCGAAGAGGTCGGCCTCGAAGCCGCCGACATGGACAAGTTTCCGCATGAGTTCTCCGGCGGGCAGCGCCAGCGCATCGCCATCGCCCGCGCCCTCGCCATCGAGCCCGACCTCATCGTGCTCGACGAGGCGGTCTCGGCGCTCGACGTCTCGATCCGGGCGCAGATCCTCGACCTCCTCGCCGGGCTCCGCGCCCGGCTCGGCCTTTCCTACCTCTTCATCACGCATGACCTGACGGTCGTCCGCGCCCTCGCGGACCGGGTTCTGGTGATGAAGGGCGGAAGGATCGTCGAGGCGGGGGCGACTGAAACCATCTTCCGGTCTCCAGCGAACAGCTACACGCAAACGCTGATTGACGCCGCGCCGGATATCGAGGCGGCGCTCAGAAAGAAGACCGCCTAACCGACTACAACCCTCCCATGCCCCTTGCCGCTCGCAGCGCCACGCGGCGCGCGTCCCTGCGGGGCGAAGCCCGAAGAAACCGGAATGTCTCACGCAATCGAAACTCTCGTCTCGAAATCCTGGTTCGGCTTTCTCGCCCGGACCGTCCTCACCTTCATGTTCTGGGGCAGCGGCCTCTCCAAGCTCGCCGATTTCGGCGCGGCGAAGGCCGAGATGATCCATTTCGGGCTGGAGCCCGCCGGGCTTTTCGCCGTCGCCGTCGCGGCGACGCAGCTCATCGGCTCCGGCCTCGTCATCGCCAACCGCTGGACCTGGCTCGGCGCCGGCGCGCTCGGCGTCTTCACTGCGCTCACCATCCCGATCGCGCACGATTTCTGGAACATGGAGGAGCCGTTCCGCACGCTCGAATTCTACGTCGTCACCGAGCATGTCTCGATGATCGGCGCGCTGATGGTCGTCGCCTGGAAATCGGCGCGCTGAGGCGCGCCCTTTCGCAGCCCGAAACGGGGGAGTAGGAAAGGCGGCGTCGAGACCGCCCTCCCCCGAACGGGCGGCGCAGGAGGAGACCCCCATGAACGCCCATCCCGATCTCTGGTTCGGAGCCGACGCCGTCTTCATCGGCGGGCGGTGGACGAAATGCGCGGGCGGCGAGACGCTGCCGCTCGAGAACCCGTCCGACGGCACCGAGGTCGGCGAGATCGCGCGCGGCAAGGCGGCGGACATCGACGCCGCCGTCGCCTCGGCCGAGGCCGCGCTCTCCGGCGCCTGGGGCCGGATGACCGCCGCCGAACGCGGCCGCGCCATGCAGAAGATGGGCCGGATCGTCCTGGAGCGGGCCGACGCGCTCGCCCGGATCGAGGCCGCCGATGTCGGCAAGCCGCTGAAGCAGGCGAAGGCGGACGCCATCGCCCTCGCGCGCTATCTCGAGTTCTACGGCGGCGCCGCCGACAAGGTGACGGGCGAGACCATCCCCTATCTCGACGGCTATACCGTCTACACGCTCCGCGAGCCGCACGGGGTGACGGGCCATATCGTGCCCTGGAACTACCCGATGCAGATCATCGGCCGCTCGATCGGCGCGGCGCTCGCCATGGGCAACGCCTGCGTGCTGAAGCCCTCCGAAGAGGCCTGCCTCACCGCGCTCGCCTTCGCCGCCATCGCCGAGGAGGCGGGGATGCCCGCCGGCGCAATCAACGTCGTGCCGGGGCTCGGCGAGGAGGCCGGCGCCGCGCTCGCCTCGCATCCGGGCGTGAAGCACATGTCCTTCACCGGCTCCGTCGGGGTCGGCCAGCTCATCCAGGCGGCGGCGGCGCGGAACGTGATCCCCGTCACACTGGAGCTCGGCGGGAAATCCCCTCAAGTCGTCTTCGACGACGCCGATCTCGAGAAGGCCCTGCCGTTCCTCGTCAACGCCTGCATTCAGAACGCCGGGCAGACCTGCTCCGCCGCCTCCCGCATCGTCGTGCAGCGCGGCGTCCATGACCGGCTCGTCGAGATGATGGCCGCCCGCTACAAGGCGCTCAAGGTCGGCCGCGCGATCGACGATCTCGATGTCGGGCCGCTGATTTCGAGGCGGCAGAAGGAGATCGTGGAGGGCTTCCTCGGCCACGCCGCGGATCTCGAAACCGCCGGGCAAGGCGAGATCGTCGCCAATGCGCCGGCCGGCGGGCACTATGTCGCGCCGACGCTCCTCGCCGGCGTCTCGCCGGACCACAAGCTCGCGCAGCAGGAAATCTTCGGCCCTGTGCAGGTCGTCATCCCCTTCGACGACGAGGAGGAGGCGGTCTCCATCGCCAACGGCACCGAATACGGCCTCGTCGCCAGCGTCTGGACGCGTGACGGATCGCGCATGATGCGCCTTGCGAAACGCATCCGCGCCGGTCAGGTTTTCCTGAACAACTATGGCGCAGGCGGCGGCGCGGAGCTTCCCTTCGGCGGCTTCGGCAAGTCGGGCCACGGGCGGGAGAAGGGCTTCGAGGCGCTTTACGGCTTCTCGGCCCTGAAAACGGTCGCGGCGCATCACGGCTGACCGGCCGCGCCGGAACCGACCGGGTTGGACGTTGTTTAAGCGTTGGAGGGCCCGACGAAGCGGCCCGCGGAGGCTGGAAATGTCCCCCTTGCTGATCAGATCGGTTGCGGCCGCGCTGCTGACAGGCGCGCTCGCCCTCGGCGCGGCGCCTGAGCGCGTCGCGCTACTCGAATTCGGGCCGAGCCGGGCCGTCGCGCAGGCGGGCGGCGAGGGCGCGCAAAGGCCATCCAACGACGAGCTGCAACGCCAGCGCCAGCGCGCCCGGCAACAGGAGGAGCGGCGCGCCCGTGAGGCGGATCGCCAGCGCTCCGAACAGCGCGCCCAGCGCCGCGAGCGACGTGACGACGATGCGAACGGAGAGCGGCGGGATCGCCGGGCGAATGCGCAGCGGCGAAATGACGAAGAGACGCCGCGCGGGCAGGCCCGCCGGCAGAACAACGACGACCGGAACCGGAACCAGGCCCGCCGCCAGAACGACGACGACCGGAACCGCGCCCAGACCCGCCGCCAGGACAACGACGAGCGGAACCGCAACCAGGCGCGGCGGAACAACGACGACAATCAGCGCGCCGAATCCCGACGCCGCGAATCCCGCGAGGAACGGGAGCGGCGGCGCCGTCTCGAACTGACCGGCGGCGCCGGCCAGGACCAGAGCGTCGCCGCCGAGCAGCGCCGCACCCGCGAGCGGCAGGCGGCCGAGCGGCGCGACCGGCGCGACAATTCCCGCGACCGGGATCGCGACCGCAATCGCCGGGACGCGGACCGCAACGGCCCGCGGCGCGTCGACGCCAGCGAGCGGCGCCGTCATCAGCGCGACTGGGAACGGTGGCGCGACCGGCCGGACGACTGGCGCCGCGAGTACTACCGCCCGCGCAGCTGGCGCTCCTATGGCTGGCGGCCCTACTATTACGACCCGCCCTACTATCGCAGGCCGGACCCGTTCTGGGGCGACTACTACTACTCGCCCTATTGGGGCTGGTACTTCTTCACCCCTCTGGCGACGACGACCCTCCTTTACGTGGCGACGCTGCCGACGGATCGGCGCTGCGACGAGATCTACTACGATGGCGAGCGGCTGATCTCCTGCGAGGGCGTGCTCTACCGACCGACGACCTATCGTGACCGCCAGGTCTACGAGATCGCCTCGGCCGCACCGGACGAACTGGATCCGGGCTATGGCGCGGAGACGGGCGCGAATGTCGGCGGAGTCGGCGTCGAGCTTCGGCTGACGGTCCCCTACATGCGGGGCGACGACGTCTACCGCATTCAGGAGGAGCTGGCCTCGCTCGGCTATCTCCGCGGCCGGCCGGACGGAATCTTCGGCCCCGGCACCGAGGCCGCCGTCCGCGCCTTCCAGCGCGACCAGCGGCTCACCCCGAACGGGATCGTGGAGGGCGAGACGGCGTTCCTGCTCGGGCTCTGAGCGATCAGGCGGCGCGGAGCGCCGCCACGGCGGCGCCCTGAAAGTCCGCGCCGCCGTGATAGTCCCGCATCGAGGGTTCCTGCCCTTCCAGCGCGTCGGCCAGGCTGGCGCGCTGGTCCGCGGTCAGCGCCTCGATCGGGGTGACGAGCGTCTTCACCGAAAAGACGCAGTGCCCGCTCTCAGCCAGCCGCAGGATCGACTGCCGCTCCACCCGCAGCCAGTAGCGGCCCGTCACCGGGCTCTCCTTCTTCGGCCCGGTGAAGAGCTTCGGCTGGTGCAGCTCCGGCGTCGGGTGGACGAGATAGTTGGCCCGCACCATCGGCCGCCCCGGCTTCAGCGCGTCGAAGAGGCGCTGCACCCGCGGCGCCAGCCCCTCGTCATAGGCCGGCACCCGCTCATGGATGCCGACGAGCGGCCGGCCGAACTTCTCCGCCAGCGACCAGCGCGACGGGAAGATGAGGACGGCGCCGGCGAGCACGTGCTCCGCGCCCTCCTTGTGGAGCACCAGAAGGTCCTCCTGCACCAGCCGGCCGAGCGTCGCCAGCGGCCGCGCCCGGTCGAGCGGAACCGTCACGCCGTCCGGCCGCGTCACCGCCTCCGCGCCGACCCGGTAGCCCGGATCATGCGCCGCGATCGTGGCGAGGACATGGTCCAGAAGCTCCCCCGCCCCGTCGCAGCCCTCGCCCATCAGCACGATGTCGCCGCGCTCCTCCAGCAGCCGGTCCCGATAGGCCATCTGCGGCGCGAAGGCGGCGTCCCGGTGGAGCCATTCCGAAGGCTCGAGCGGCGACATGCCGGGCAGCCGTCCCGGAATCCACGGCGTCAGCGGCGCGTATGACAGCTCCATCAGCGCATTCCCTCGGAGTAGCGGAGGAGGTTGAACCCGGTCAGCGCGGCGTGGGCCGGGGCCCAGCGCGCGGCGAAGGCGAACCAGTCGAGCCGGAGCGCGCGGGCGATCTCGCCGAGCTTCATCCGCCCGTCGGCCAGCGCGATCAGGTCCGCCGCCTCGCGCGGGATCGGCAAGGCGTGGGAGAGCCCGTCGCTCTCCACTTTCAGCGCGCCCTTGCGGCGGATCTCGGCGGCG